>JAUSNX010000014.1:300000-375423 GCA_030656015.1 Methanobacteriaceae archaeon | reverse complement strand
ACTACACGCGCGGAATAAAACAAACAATCACAGAAAACAACCTAATATGCATATCACACAACATAAAAAGAATATTCAACCAAAAAAAACCACACAAAACAACACCAACATAAAAACAAACATCTACTCAACCAAAAAAAATTATGAGTCAGCCTCATTATAAAATAAAAAAAATTGAATAAAGGATGTAAATCAGATAAAGTGAATCTGATTTAAAATTATTTAGAAATTTATTCTCTCAGACAACATTAAAGGCAGGGGCAGAGCCCTAAATGGCATTTCATTAGTTTCTTCTTTAACTAATTTTACCAGATCTTCTCTAGTCATAGCCTGTTTTTCCTGGGTTTCACGAATGTTAATGGTTAATTCTTCACTTTCCAGTTCATTATCACCAATAACAGTCACATAAGGCACCCAATCAGTGGCAGCATTTCTGATTTTCTTACCTACCCTTTCAGGTCGGTCATCCACATCTACCCGAACATTTTGATCCTTTAATTCTCGAGCTAGTTCTAGAGCATAATCCATATGTCGCTCTGCAATAGGCAGTATTCTCACCTGAGTAGGGGAAAGCCAAACGGGTAACATTGGAGGCTTTTCATCCATTTCAACGGCTGTTTTTTCCAGTAAACTGCAAATTACACGTTCTATACTTCCAGTAGGACTACAATGAAGGATTATTGGGTAATCTTCTTGCTCATTCTCTTCTAAGAAGGTTATATCAAATCTTTCTCCACTTTCAACATCAATCTGTACAGTTGGATTCTCTATAGGCCTTCCCAGATAATCAATAGCAGCAAAGTCCATTTTAGAAATCCAGTAGTTTTTTCTCTCTGGTAAAATTTCTAGAAGCACTGGTTTTCCAATTTTTTGAGCAGAAGCATGCATCCAATCTTTGTGCTCATCATAAAAGTCCTGAGTGGCCCGGAATATAACTTCGTAATTAACATTGAAGTCTTCCCCAGTTTGCATACAGATACCTATCTGTCGGTCGAATTCCACCAGTGATTGGCCTAAATCCCGGCACACCGTATGTAAATCCGGCATAGTGAATCCACGCAGCCTTTTGAGTCCCACGACTTCCCCTTTTTTCTCCATGCGGAAACTGTAAGTAGAAAGTTCATAAATTCGGGCAGGTAAGTTCTTCCAGGTCAGGAAAGAATCAGATAATACTCTAAAAGCACCGAAACAGCAGGCGTATCTGAGCATAAGTTCTTTTTTCTTATGGCCCAGTCGGTACTGCCTTTCTCCAAATTTCTCGGCATGTACTCGAATAGCATCATCAGCCAGATCATACATGATTGGAGTTTCCACGGGCATGGCTCCCTCTTTGGTTACAAGCAAATAAACATAATCTGCCAGCAGATCTCTTATTAATCGGCCTTTAGGATACCATCTAAGGTGTCCTACATCAGCAGAAGGTTCGTAATCTGCTAAACCCTTTTCTTTCATTAATTTAACGTGAGGTGGTTCTTCACCAGATGATTCTGATTTTCCTAGTTCGTATTTGGTCAGTTGCTCCAGGTCCTTGTTGTGGAAGTCGAATTCTTCCGGAGCAATAAGATGGCCTTTATCCAGGATATACCATTTGGATTCTTCTCCTTTTTCCTTCTCTTTTTCCTCGGTTTTTTGAGAAGTTATGGTACGGGAAAGTTCAGATAATGGGTGTCCTTTGCAGGATACTTCAAAGGATTTGTACCATCCAAAGGGAACTCTGGCCACTTTTATATCCAGTTCTGCCAGTTCAGATTCTATTTCAATCAAAATCTTTTTAGCTGCATCAGGAGAACTTAATGAAGAACTTAGGTGAGCATAGGGGTAAACTACCACATTTTCAGCCCCTACTTTAGAGAAAACATCCGCTATTTCTTTTACAGCGTTTTCTACTACACCATTAATATCTGATTCATCTTCTTTTTCTACAGCAGTGAAAGCTACCAGAGAATTTTCAAATGATCCTTTTTTCTTTTCATCGTCTATTTTTTCAGCTATTTTCGTTTTAGACTTGGTTTGATACTTTAAATAATCAGAATGAATTAAAAGTACGCGCATTTAATCACCTTCTCCTATGAAAAGGAGTATAATTTCTTCTAGAATTAATATAAAAATATTATATAATTATCTATAAATAAAATCTGCAATATTATTATATAAGATTATCCTCAAGAAACGATTTTCCATTATTCATTATATTATTTTTATAATTCTATTAATAGTGAAATATTTGTTTATTTTTATTAATTAATTAATTAAGAGATGTGGCCTGAAGATTAAAAGATATACATCAAATTAATCTTTAACACTATTTTTTTTAGATTTTTCGGGTCTTTTAGGCATATCCCCTTCCCACATATTCTCAAATACATTGGCATAGTTTTGAGCGATTTCCGGATACTGATTCCAGACACCGATGGCACTTTGGGCCACGGCCTTCTTCTCTTCTCCTGAAAATTTGGAAAATATGAGCATCATTTCTTTACCGTCCCTCACAATCATTTTAACAAAGGGTATCTGGTAAATTCTAACTTCAGCCTTTATTCCCTTCAATTCCTTGGATAGATGGATTTTTTTATCATCAATAACAGTAAAGGGGGCGGCCATTATTTTAGTTTTTACTCCCCTGCGTGCGGCCTGATTAATTTTTTCTTTAAGATTCTCTGCCTCTTCTTTGAACATGAACCCGGCCCGTATATTAATGCTTTCCTTGGCCCGAGTTATAATTTCCATTTCTTTGCGAATAATTTTTTCAGGACCGTGAATAAGCCATATGGGTGCTGGTAATTTGGAAATTTGGCTTTCATATGTACTGGTGAGATCCAATTCAGCTTCTTCCAGATCCTCCAGTAATTTCTGCTTATTCCTATAAAAAACTTCAGCGGGGGAAACCACTGTATATTTTAATGGTCTGCCTCTTTCAATTTCCACAAATCCTTTACGGGCCATATTCTTCAGTATGTCATATACCCGAGATCTAGGGACTTTGGAGGCCATACTAATTTCAGTGGCTGTGCCTGATATCATGGAGGTCAAAGCCAGATAAGTAGTGGCCTCATAATCAGTTAATCCCATTGTTTTCAATGAATTCCATGTTTTTTGGTCGATAGGCATCCTTATTAGCTCCTAATTAAAGCTGAATTAATTTAAAATTAATCCCATATATCCGATTATGATAGTAATTATGTTATTTTCAAATTAAATGAAAATAAAATATTTTATAATTTATTATAATGATAATTTTCTCTTATGATTAAAATTATACGATTCAATTAATATTTTTAGGAAATTTTATTGAAAATAATGAAATAAATTTGTTTCATTTTATACTCCCTTAGTGACAAAAACTATTTATACTTTACTGATAGGTTTTAATATAGGGAAAAAATCTGGAGATTAAAAAATGAATTACAGATGTATAATTTGCGCATATATATACGATCCCAAAAATGGAGACCCTGAAAATGGTATAGAGCCTGGAACCTCTTTTGAAGACCTTCCTGATGACTGGGTCTGCCCTCTGTGTTTTGTGGGGAAAGAACAGTTCGAGGCCATATAATCCAACTACCATGTCAAAATTAAGACGTCAAAATTAAGACATTATAGAGGAGATAAAATGGGATTTATAGATTCAATTCGTGGAATTAATAAAAATCAAAATCTTACCGTCGAAGGAGGAGATAAAGTGGAGAAAAAAGATTCATTAGATATGTTTTGTTACCAGTGCTCCCAAACTGCAAAGGGAACTGGGTGTACTATTAGGGGAGTATGTGGAAAAGAACCAACCGTGGCCAGATTACAGGACAACCTACTGTTTGCCATTAAAGGAATAAGTGCTTACCTTTATCATGCTCGGGAATTAGGTTACACAGATGATGAAGTTGATGCATTTCTAGAAAGAGGATTTTACTCTACCTTGACCAATGTAAACTTTGATGCAGGTAAATTTGTAGAACTAGCTTTAGAAGCAGGTAATATGAATATTAAAACCATGCAACTTCTAAAAAAGGCCCATATAGACAATTATGGTGAACCTGTGCCTACGGAAGTACCTGTTGGTGCAGTGAAAGGCCCTGGAATTGTAGCCACCGGACACAGCTTAAAAGCTTTAGAAGAACTCTTAAAACAAACCGAAGGGAAAGGAATCAATGTTTACACTCACTCAGAATTGCTCCCTGCTCATGGATACCCTGGTCTTAAAAAATACAAGCATTTGGTGGGACAATTAGGAGGCCCATGGTTTGATCAAAGAGATACCTTCTCCAAATACCCAGTAGCCATTGTAGGAACTTCTAACTGTGTTCTAATTCCAAAAGACGAATACAAAGAAAGAATGTACACTGTGGGTGTAGCCGAACTTCCAGGAGTACAACACATTGAAGATTACGACTTCACTCCCGCAATTGAAAAGGCCTTAGAATTAGGTGATCTAGAAGAAGAAGTAAAAGAAACCACTTTAACCACTGGATTCGGAGCTTCAACTATCCTCTCACTAGCTCCTAAAATTAAAGAACTTGTAGAAGCTGGAAAAATCAAACAATTCATATTAGTAGGTGGATGTGACTCTCCATTAATCCAGGCCAAGTACTATACTGAATTTGTGAAAAATTTACCAGACACTACAGTGGTTTTAACCTTAGCTTGTGGTAAATACCGATTCAATGCTATGGATCTAGGAGATATTGAAGGCGTACCAAGACTAATAGACATAGGGCAATGTAATGATGCTATTGTTGCCGTGGATGTTGCTGTAGCTTTAACCGAATTATTCGGCGTAGGACTGAATGAACTACCATTAACCATTGTCCTAAGCTGGATGGAACAAAAAGCAGCCGCTATCCTCTGGAGTTTACTGGCCCTAGATCTTAAAGGAATGTACATTGGACCAATTTTACCAGGCTGGGCCAATGATGATATCCTGAATGTCTTAGTAGAAAACTATGACCTTAAACCAATCGGTGATGCAGAAGAAGATATTAAAAAAATTATGGGACTTTAATTAATTCCCAATTATAAGGTCCTCCCCATGTATTTTAGGGCCTTATTTTTTTATTTTTAAGGAGACCGTAAATGAAAATTACTAAGGTTAATGAAGTAAATATCTCTAAAACTCCACATAAAGTAGATGTGCGTAAATTATATGATACTGAAAATGCAGTAGCAGTTCATATAACTTTAAAACCTGGTGAATCTCTTAAAAGACATATAACACCAGTTGATGTGTTTTTTTATGTTTTAGGAGGCACAGGTGTCGTGGAAATTGGGGAAGAAAAAGAAGAAGTAGAAAAAGATTCTTTAATTGAAAGCCCCGCCAATATAGTGCATTGCTGGTATAATGAGAGCCATCAGGATCTTCATTTCCTGGTTATAAAAGTTCCTCGGCCTACTAAAGATACCCGAATTATTTAAAATAAAAAAATGTCTTTATCTATTATAAAAAATATTATGATTTAATGTTATATCTAAATGGTGATTAAATGCAGGAAGACCTAAAATCAATACCACTGGCCATAGATGATTTAATAGACTATCAAGAAGGATCGGTAGTGAGTAAAGAAATAGTGAGAAAAGAGACGGGCACCGTGACTATATTTGCCTTTGATAAGGGAGAAGGCCTAAGTGAACACAGTGCTCCTTTTGATGCTATGGTGCAGATAGTTGATGGAACGGCACTGATAACCATTGGGGGAGAAGAAAATACTGTCAAAAAAGGGGAAATGATTATAATGCCCGCCAATGTTCCCCATGCTCTGCATGCTGTAGAGAAGTATAAAATGATTTTAACTATGATAAAATCCCAATAATATTTCTTTCTTTAATTCTAAGCCAGAAAAAAATAACTTATAAAAATAATTCTAATTTTAAATCTTAACTAAACTGATTTTAATCTTTTTTTGTAAATTTAAATGAAAAATACTGCTAGAAGGCCTGCCAAAATAATAATAGCAAATAAAACTCCTAAGTTTTTCCCGAAATTTCTAGTTCCTAAAAATAGAGCAATACCAAACTTAACTAGGGTATTGGATATACTGGCCAAAGTTATAGCCGTGACCGCCGTAGTAGAAGATAAAACATTATCCTGAGCCAGAAGGGCCATGCTTATAGTAATGGCATCCACATCAGCCACCCCGGAAATTATACTTGCTAAATAAACTCCTCTGCTCCCTAAATAAATGTTGGCCAATTTACTTATAAACAAAATCAATATGAATAATGCTCCGAAAATCAGGGCCGGTTTTAGGGAAAATGGATTTTTTAGCGTAATCTCTGAATCCATCTCTTTAATCGCTGAGCTTTTCCATACTGCAATTCCCAATAAAATTCCTAAAACTCCCATTACTACCATAGGCGCTGCTAAAAGCGGTGCCAGAGAAGGATTTATAACCAGAACCTCGAAAAATATCCTTAAAAACATCATGGAACTGGCCACCACCGCAGCAAAAACAGCTGCTTTCATTAGAGCATCTGATTCCTTTACTCTAGCCGCCATAGCAGTGACAACTGCAGTACTAGAAACTAATCCTCCCACAACTCCAGTCAAGCCCAGACCGCGTTCAGGACCTACAATTTTCATCAAAATATAACCAGCATAACTTATTCCCGAAATAAAGACTACCATGAGCCATATCTGATAAGGATTAAACACCTCCCAGGGCCCCATGGTCTGGTTAGGTAAAAGAGGCAAAATAACAAAGGCAATAATCAAGAATTTTAAGGTATCTGTCATCTCTTTTTGGCTGATTTTTTGAGCTATTTTGTGTAAACCTGGTTTTAAAGCCAGTAAAGTAGTTATTATAATGGCTAGAATAGGTGCCAGCTTGTATCCATCATCCCAGTAGCACATTAATCCCAGAGAAAAGGTTAAAAGAGCAGTTACTTCTGTAGTAAGACCTAAATCCCCATTATCTTGAGTGCTGACCCAGTAACTAAGTCCTACCAAAAATGAAAGTCCTGCGAATGCTATTAAATAGAAATAAGTAAATATCTCCGATAGATAGGCCGATAATATACCTAAAAGGGCTATAAAGATGAAAGTTCTTATTCCTGCAAATTCGGTTTCCTTACTTTTTCGTTCCCTTTCTATACCAACCAGTGCACCAATGGCCAGGGCAATAATAAACTTCAGAATCAGTAAAGTATCCATGTTTAATTATATAAGTTTCAAACATAAAATAATATTCACATTAAAATTTTACTAAATCTAAATATATTTTACTAATCTAATTTTTTACATTTCAAATAACTATTAAATCAAAGAAATTAATTAAAAAAATAAAAATTATGGTGGTTTCATGAGAAGTGATAACATAAAAAAAGGCATACAAAGAGCCCCTCACCGGTCTCTACTCCGGGCCTGCGGCGTGACTGATGATGACTTTGAAAAACCATTTATAGGTATCGCCAATAGCTACACCGACATAGTACCTGGCCATATTCACCTAAGAGAGTTAGCAGATACTGTTAAAGTTGGAATAGGTCAAGCTGGCGGAGTACCATTTGAATTTAATACCATGGCCATTTGTGATGGAATTGCCATGAATCATGACGGAATGCGTTACTCACTGGCATCAAGGGAAATAATCGCAGATACTGTGGAGAGCATGGCTCAAGCCCACAGCTTAGATGGGCTGGTTTTAATGCCTACTTGCGATAAAGTAGTTCCTGGTATGCTCATGGCCGCTGCAAGGCTAGATATACCTTGTATTGTAGTTACTGGAGGACCTATGATGCCTGGAAAATTCCAAGGCAAATCTGTAGACCTCATAAATGTCTATGAAGGAGTAGGGGCTGTCACTTCTGGTAAAATGACTGAAGAAGAACTGGGTGAGTTAGAAAGATGCGCCTGTCCTGGAGCAGGATCCTGTGCTGGTTTATTCACTGCCAACACCATGGCCTGTCTCACTGAAGCTCTAGGTATGAGTTTACCCGGATGCGCTACAGCTCATGCTGTTGATTCTAAAAAAATGCGTATTGCACGATTATCTGGTGCCCGCATAGTAGAAATGGTTAAAGAACAACTATTACCTTCTCAAATAATGACTCAAGACGCATTTAGAACATCAGTAGCCGTTGATTTAGCATTAGGTGGTTCCAGTAATACTACCCTACACATTCCAGCCATTGCTAGCGAACTGGAAGATAAAGGAGTTAAAGTTGATCTGGAGCTTTTTGATAAAATGAGTAAGGAAATTCCTCACATTGCATCCATATCCCCTGCAGGAGAACACATGATGCTGGACCTGGACCGGGCCGGAGGAATTCCAGCTGTTTTAAAAACTCTGGCAAGTAAGATAAACACTCAAAATCCAACATGCACCGGCCTTTCTATAGAAGAAAATCTGAAAGGGGTGGAAGTGCGTGATGAAACAGTTATCCGGTCTCTTGAAAATCCAGTGCATAGTGAAGGAGGAATAGCTGTTCTTAAGGGCAATCTTGCACCTAATGGTTCAGTTATCAAGCAAGGTGCCGTTGATGAGAATATGATGGCCCATACTGGACCTGCTAGAGTATTTAACAGCGAAGATGAGAGTGTAGAGGCCATATTTAACCATCAGATAAAAGAAGGAGACATTATTGTCATTCGATATGAAGGCCCTAAAGGCGGTCCAGGTATGAGAGAAATGTTAAATCCAACATCCGCCATTGTGGGGATGGGAATAAAATCTGTGGCCCTTATAACAGATGGAAGGTTCTCTGGAGGAACTAGAGGTCCGTGCATTGGCCATGTATCTCCCGAAGCCATGTCAGATGGACCCATAGCCGCCATTCATGACGGAGACATTATAAAAATCGACATTCCTCAGCGAATTCTAGAAGTAGAACTTTCTGATAAAGAAATTCAAGAAAGAATTGCTTCTACAGTTAAACCTGAGCGTAAACTTAAAGGATGGCTCGCCAGATATCAAAAACTGGCCAGTTCCGCGGATAAAGGTGGAATTTTAAGGTAATATTGACTAAAAGTCTAAAAAAATATGGCAAATTAAATTGGGCATAAGTATAATAACAATTTGAATTCAAATGATAAAAATAAAGAATATTCATTTGAATAAAGTAATTTGATAAAATATTATTGAATAATATTTTTAACCCAATTTAGAAATTAATAAGTAAAATTTAAATAAATCACAGGGAAATTAGGTGTTTGAATGGATGATAATAATCAAATCAAAGAAATTGCAATTTATATCGCAATTATTATCATTGGAGTAATAGCAGCCCAGCATATGAATGTTGTGGTATCTGGAAGTATGGAACCTGTTTTTTACAGAGGCGACATAGTTCTAGTAGAAAAAGCAAATTTTTTGGGAATCCATGAGTTTAACCCGGAAGATGTTAAAAAAGGAGATATTGTAATTTACAATGCCAATTGGTTCCCTGATCCCGTCATTCACAGGGTTGTTGCCACTGGAACCGCTAAAAACGGTACAAAATATTACATTATCAAAGGAGATAATAATCCCGTGCCTGATCCCGCAGTAGTTTATCCCTCGCAAATAACAGCTAGAGTAATAACTATAGGAACTCAACCGCTTTTTATTCCTAGAATTGGGTATATAACTCTATGGATTCGGGGATTATAATTAAGTTAAAGAATTAAGGATAATTCCTTAATCAATTTTTATTTATTTTTTATATTACTTTAAATAATTAAAAATATTTTGATATTCATAATTAATAATCAGTTAATTATTTTTTATATAATTAGAAATTAAATTAAATGTTAATTTTATTAATAAAAGAAATTAAATCATAGAAATGATTTATTAATTAAAAACAAATTTCAACTTATAATCAATTGATTTATTCTAATTAATCCATATTATTATAAACTTAACAGGTGTATTCATGTTTACATTAATTGAAGAAGAAGCATTAAATTCATTAAAAACAGCTTTAAATAAGCTTGATTATCCAATTCCTGATGAAATAAAACTGGAAATACCTCCCAATCCCAAAATGGGTGATTTGGCCACTACAATTTCCTTCCAGCTGGCCAAGGAACTGAAAAAATCCCCTATGGAAATAACTGAAAAGCTATTAAATGTCCTGGAAACTCCAGAAACATTCCTCAAAGTAGAATCCAAAGGCCCTTACATAAATTTCTATGTTAATTATCAGGACTTTTCTAAAATAGTTTTAAAAGGAATTGATAAAAATTATGGCCAGTTACCATCATTATCCGAAAAAGTGGTTCTGGAACATACATCCGCCAATCCTAATGGGCCTTTGCACATTGGCCACATTAGAAATGCTATTATTGGTGATTCTTTGGCCAGAGTTTTAAAATCCGCCGGTTATGAGGTGGAAACCCAGTACTATGTCAATGACATGGGCCGGCAAATTGCCATGGTAGTGTGGGGAATCTTAAATCTTGGGAAAAAGCTGGAAGAATATGGAGAAGGTGAAAAAAAGGATCACCAAATTGGTAAACTCTACTTCCAAGTCAATGAAAAATTAAAAGAAGAACCGGAATTAAGAGAAGAAATTAATGAACTGATTAGGCGTTATGAGTCCGGGAAAGACAAAGAACTTAATGCCACATTTAAACTTGCCGTAGATAGCTGTCTACAAGGTATGGAAATCACCATGACCCGGCTGCATGTACACCACGACGATTTTTTATGGGAAGGGAAATTCGTGAGAAACAATGCCGTGTGGGATGTGGTGGAACGGCTTAAAGAAAGTGGCCGCACCAAAACCAATGAAGTTCTCTACCTAGATTTAGAAGAATTCGGGATTGAAAAAGAACTAATACTTACCAGGTCAGATGGAACATCCCTTTATTCCACCAGAGACTTGGCCTATCACCTTGAAAAATCTGAAAAGGGAGATGTGGTACTGGATATTTTAGGGTCAGACCATAAACTGGCCATTGACCAGATAAGAATTGCCATGGGACTTTTAGGTGGAAAATCTCCAGAAGTGATTTTTTATGAATTCATAACCCTTCCTGAAGGTTCCATGTCCACTCGAAGAGGAGTATTTATTTCTGTAGATGATTTAATGGATGAAGCCATTGATAGGGCCATGAAGGAAATTAAATCCCGAAGATCTGATTTATCTGAAGAAGAATCTCAGAAAATCGCCAGAGAAATTGGTATTGGGGCCATAAGATATTACATTGCTCGTTTATCCCCAGAAAAGCACATTGTATTTAAGTGGGATGAAGCTTTGAGCTTTGAGAGGGGTTGTGCTTCTATTCAGTACGCCCATGCTCGGGCAGGTAAATTACTAGAAAAATCAGGTTTATTAATTGATGGTCAACTGAAAGAACTTGAATTAGAAGAAAAATGGGTACTGAATGATGTAGAAATCGACTTAATTCGTACTCTTTCCAAGTTCCCTAATATGGTGGAGGAGTCGGCCCGAATTAGAAGAGTACATAATCTGGCCCAGTATGCCCAGGACCTGGCCAGTGCATTTAATAAATTCTACAAGGCCACTCCTGTGATTGGATCTGATTATGAAAAGGCCCGTTTGATCCTGGTAGATCGTAGTAAGACCACTATTCATAACTGTCTGGAATTGTTGGGAGTCAGTGCTCCAGAGAGCATGTAACTGTGTTTAAAAAAAATAAAAAATTTATATAAACACTGCAACAGGAATTATTTGCATAGCAGGATACTCAACTTTAGTAAAAATTTCAGGGAGCTTAAATCCTTCATTATTAAGTCCACTTAATGGTTCTATGAAGCCTTCAATTATTTGTTCATTGGATCCTAAAATAGAACCTTGAAGAAGATCTATGGATTCTCCATCAGATATTTTTCTAACTATTTTACCAACCATTTTGAATTCACCAAAAGGTAGTTCTGCACCAGCTCGATCTCTAATATACTCATCAAAAAGATAACTAACAACTTTATAATCAGATAACCCTTTTAATTCAATTACATATTTCTGAAAGTCATTACCCTCTAAATCATCCACTAGTTCTTGAATCATATCTTTCATTGTACCCATCATGTGAAGTTGAGGGTTGTCTAAAGGATCTTCTAACACAGCAGATTCTGCTTTTGGTGAATCTAGGTTACTAATTTTTAATATCATATTTAAAAGGCCTGAAATTGTTTTTAAAGAATTAGTGAATGGGTTTGGAATAAATTTTCCTTGTATTTCCACAAAATCAGATTCCACCACATTATCCCAAGAACTTTCATCATTAATTTTTTTTATTGTACCGTCATTCCGAAGATTATTTAGAAGACGATTCATCAAAGAGCCATAGGTATGGTATCTTTCACCAGAACTAGTGTTTTGGATTCCACCCTCAGAGGCACTATTTCCTGAAACACCTAAATCTATTTTAAAAAAGCTTAACATGTCTTTTATACCAAAACCTGCCTTTCCTTCAATTTTTGTAGTTGTAGAGGTAGTGTTACTAGTTGATCTTGTTTCTACGGCTGTAAAACCATCTTCAATAGATGCTAAAAGATCTATTAAAGTATTAGTGTCTAAATATATTGGAATTCCAATTTCTACCATCATTTTCACCTACTAATAAATTAAATATTCAAATTAATATAATTTATTATTAAATGATGAAAATAATGTATAAAATAAAAAGAAAAATTAAAATTTAATCTTTCATCAAACTGTACATAACGGCCTTCTGAGCATGGAGCCTGTTCTCGGCCTGGTCCCATACCACAGATTGAGGCCCGTCAATAACCCCTGCCGTGGTTTCCTGACCCCGAATGGCCGGTAAACAATGCATAAATATAGCACCTTCATTGGCCCGGCTCATTAATTCTTCATTAACCTGGAATGGCATAAAATCATTAATCCTTTGTTCTTGTTCTTTTTCATCACCCATACTGACCCACACATCAGTATAAAGAATATCCGCATTCTTTACTGCTTTTTTAATATCATAAATGATCTCTAAAACAGCCCCAGATTCTTTAGCCAGCCCCTGTGCTTTTTCAAATATTTCTGCATCTGGTTCATATCCTTCAGGACAGGCCACCGTCATGTTTAGTCCTAAAATAGCAGAAATCAGAAGTAAAGAATTGCAGACATTGTTTCCATCCCCTACAAAAACTAATTTTCCTTCAAAACTACCCCTGTGTTCTTTTATAGTCTGCATATCTGCCAAAACCTGGCAAGGATGTTCTAAATCAGTCAAACCGTTTATTACTGGAACCGATGCATTCTCTGATAATTCCACTACATCTTCGTGTTTAAGTGCCCTGATCATTATTCCGTCCACATAGCGACTCATAGCCCTAGCAGTATCAGATATAGGCTCCCCACGCCCTATTTGAAGGTCATTAGTAGATAAATATAAAGCATGACCTCCTAATTGGGCCATTCCCACTTCAAAAGATACTCGTGTTCTGGTGGATGATTTTTGGAATATCATAGCTAGGGTTTTATCTTTAAGAGGTTTATCATCAGATTTACCTTTTTTAAACCACGCAGCCAAATCCAATAATTGAACAACCTGGTCTTGAGCATCACAAACTGATAAAAGATGTTTCATTGTAATTCATCTCCAAATAAATGTAAAGATATGTCATAATTCTTAATAGAGAATATAATATGTATTATCAAGCTTAAAAATCTATTTAAATTTCTTAGGTAATTCATTATGAAATATATAAATATGAAATATAAAATTTGCAGGGATAATTCTTAAATGTTTCTCAAAAATATTTAAAATTAGTTTCATATTATTCTTAATTTCAAAAAATTAGAAAAAAATGAGTAATAGTGTGTTTTTATTATCCCCTTATTTTCTTCATGTGGTCAATTCTCTTTTGAATAAGTTCTTTGGTTCCCACATCTTTACGGTGATATAAATCTCCCTTGACAAACTGAGTGGCCTCTTCACATATCATCTCAGCTTCCTCAATGCTTTCCCCAGTAGCTACCAATCCCAGGGCCCTAGATGCTGAGGTATATACTACATCTTCCTTCTGATTAACTGCTGCGTAGTAAACCCTACCTCCTAAATCAGATATAGACTTCTCATCAACCATAATAGCTTGATTAGCGAATTTAGTTTCCGGATAACCATCCGGGACAATATACTTACAAACTGTGGCCTTGTTCTCAAATTCAGCCTTTTTAAGATTTCCATCCACAATACTCTGGCAGATATCAACCATACTTGATTTTAAAAGAGGAAGGACATTCATGGCCTCTGGATCTCCGAATCGAGCATTATATTCCACCAATCTGGGGCCTTCTTCACATAGCATGAATTGGCCATAGAGAACTCCTTTATAAGGCCCAGCTTCCTTTTTTATGGCATTGATAGTATCTTGCATTATTTTTACAGCATCATCATAATTTTTTTGATCCATGAAAGGAAGTAATCCATTTTTATCAGAATAAGAACCCATTCCACCAGTAATAGGGCCTTCATCTCCTTCAAAAGCATAAGGATGGTCCTGAGCCGCAGGCATGGGGGCCAAGTGATCCCCGTCAGAGAAGGCTTGTACTGTAAATTCTTCCCCCACCAGTTTTTCTTCTATTACTACTCGAGGATGGCCTCCCATTTTAGTTTCCATTATGTGACGAGCATATTCCTTAGCATCATTGTTATCTTCCAGATGATCTCCTACAATTTTTACTCCCTTACCCCCTGTGAGTCCCACTGGCTTTATGACTACATCTTTATCAAATTCATTCAAGAAGTCACTAATGTCTTTATAATTGTCAAAAACCCGGTAGACCAGAGACCCATCAATTTTATATTTTTCAAAAAGATTTCGCATAAATGATTTATCAGTTTCTATCCTAGCAGCACTTTTATTTGGCCCTACACAACTTATACCTTCTTCTTCCAGTACATCCACTATTCCTTTCTCCAGTGGTGATTCCGGACCAATAAAAGCCATGTCCACTTTCTTGTCTAAAGCAAATTTTTTGACTGTTTCCAGATCTCCTTCGCTGGCCACTTTGAAATCAGATATTCGCGCTATTCCAGGGTTCTGGTTGCTCATTATAGAATAAAGTTCTGCTTCTCCTTTTAAAGCTTCACAAATAGCGTGTTCCCTTGCCCCATTTCCTACAACTAAAATTTTCATTTAAAAATCCTCCAAAATATGTAAAATAATCAATAAACTCTTTTAATCATCCCAATAGATTAATTAGACTGATATTATTAATTTGAAATTATTATAAAATTATTATACTCGCTTTTATTATTGGTTAGTGTATTGATGATTGTATTTGTTGTTTTTATATTTCACTAAATTAATTTGTCTATTTTTTTATTTCAATTATAAGATAAATACCAATATTATATAATAGAATATTCAATATGAGTTATAGGTTAAATATGTAAAATAATAATGATGAAAACAAATCATGACATAAAATAATGAAAGAGCCTGAAATCTCATATAATGTGTTTTATGAGGTTTACAGGTTCAGTAAGTAAACAAGGTGTTTTTTATGAAAGGTGGCCAAGCCCTAATTAAGTCGCTGATAGACCAGGGAGCAGATACTGTCTTCGGATATCCCGGAGGACAATTACTTCCCCTATACGACATGATATACGATTCTGACTTAAAGCACATCCTGGTAAGACACGAGCAGTGCGCTGCACATGCAGCAGACGGATATGCCCGTGCTTCAGGAAAAGTAGGAGTGTGCATTGCCACTTCAGGCCCAGGTGCAACTAACCTGGTAACTGGAATTGCAACAGCATACATGGATTCTTCCCCAGTGTTGTCTATTGCGGGACAGGTACCAACGCACTTAATTGGTAATGATGCCTTTCAAGAAGTTGATATGATAGGTATAACCATGCCTATTACTAAACACAACTTCCAAGTTACAGATGCGAATGAAATACCTGCTATTGTTAACTCCAGTTTTGAAATAGCCCTTAGTGGCCGTCCAGGACCTATAGTAATTGATCTTCCCAAAGACATTCAAGAACAAGTACTTGAAGAATACAGGAATGAATTACTAGACATCCCAGGTTATAAACCTACTAAAAAAGGCCACGGCCTGCAAATTAAAAGAGCTGCTCAAACCATTATTAAATCAAAAAAACCAGTAATTCTGGCCGGTGGTGGAGTTATATCTGCTGGAGCATCATCTGAGTTAAAACAATTAGCCGAAATAATAAATGCCCCAGTTACCACCAGTTTACTAGGTAAAAGTTCTTTCCCAGAAGACCATCCAGCTTCCATGGGGATGCTTGGTATGCATGGTCGTAAAGTTGCTAACATTAGCGTAGATGAGTCTGACTGTCTCATTGCTATAGGATGTCGGTTTTCAGACCGAACCACTGGAAAAATTGATGAGTTTGCCCCTAATGCCACAATTATACACATAGATGTGGATCCAGCAGAAATTGGGAAGAATGTAGAAGTAGATGTTCCTATTGTCGGAGATGCTAAGGTAGTTCTTCAATCCATGATAAAAATGCTGAAAAAGGATACAGCAGGGTTGGATTCTCTAAAATGGATAGAGCACGTTAAAAAATTCAATAAAAATTGCATACCTCGAATTTCCTTTGAAAATGATCATCCATTAAAGCCTCAACAAGTTATGAAAGAACTGGCCCAGGCCCTGGATGAAGATACCATCATGACCACCGATGTGGGACAAAACCAGATGTGGATGGCCCATTTCTTTAACACTACAAAACCCCGAACATTCATCTCATCAGGAGGACTGGGAACCATGGGATTCGGTTTCCCGGCAGCTATGGGTGCTAAGGTAGCCATGCCAGAAAATGACGTAGTGGCAGTTTGTGGTGACGGTGGATTTTTAATGGTTTGCCAGGACTTGGCTACTGTTAAAGAGTACGACATACCTGTAGTAGTCTGTGTTTTAGATAATAGGTACCTGGGAATGGTAGCACAATGGCAAAAACTATTCTATGATGAACGTATGTCCCATACTCATCTGGGAGAAGTTCCAGACTTCGTTAAATTAGCCGAATCATTTGGTGTTAGGGCAGAACGTGTTGAAAAGGTTGGAGAAACGCAGCAAGCTATGAAAGATGCTTTAAAATCTGGAGAACCAACTTTACTAGATATAATCATCGACCCTGATGAAATTCTACCTATGGTACCGCCAGGATGTGGCCTCACAGAAATTGTAGGAGAATATAAAGTAGAAAGAGAAATTCCAGGTGAAATACACTATAAAACACCAGGAAAAGCTCAAAAGGGTGGGGATTAAAATGCCAACTAAAATTGAGAAGTCCACTGAAAAGAATCATATTATCAGTGCTCTGGTAGAACACAAACCCGGTGTCTTGCAAAGAGTAGCCGGTTTATTCACCCGCCGAGGATTCAACATTGAAAGCATTACTGTAGGAGAATCTGAAATTCCAGGGTTGGCTCGTATGACCATCATTGCCCATGGAGATCAGCGAGTACTGGAACAAATAACCAAGCAATTGAATAAATTGCTGGATGTTATTAAAGTCCGGGATTTAAAAGTGGAAAGTACTGTTAAAAGAGAATTGTGTCTTATAAAGGTTCATGCCCCCACAGAAAAGGTTAGATCAGAAATCATTCAGTATGCTAACATATTCCGAGGACGTATCATAGATGTTAGCAGCGAAGCTCTGACCATTGAAATCACCGGAGATTCTGACAAAATTGATGCCTTAACAGACCTTTTAAAAGGATTTGGAATTAAAGAATTGGCCCGAACTGGTCCTACTGCCATGTCACGTGGTGGAAAGACTATTTAATGCAATTTTACTTAATTCCAGTTTAAAAAAAATTACTTTTATTTTTAATTTTTTAATTTATTCAAGTTCCATACATCAGTAAGAATAAGTGAATAAAAAACTTTAAAATAAATTATAAAAAGACCCCTAATTTATATGTTAATTAAACCATAGTTAGAAACACATTAATTATCAAATCATGATTATGCAAATTCTACTGAATAAATCAGAAGTTTTGGGCATGCATGTGAATTTTATTCCAGATACTTAGGAGGATGGCAAATGAAAATGTATTACGAAAAAGACGTGGACACTGGAGTCCTCGCAGATAAAACTATCGCAGTTATAGGATATGGAAGTCAAGGAATGGCTCAATCTCGAAATATGGCCGACAGTGGATTAAAAGTCGTAGTTGGTCTAAGAGAAGGAGGAACTTCATGGAAAACTGCTGTTGCAGATGGAATGGATGTAATGAGTGTAGAAGATGCTGCCAAAGCTGCGGACATCATTCACATACTTATTCCTGATGAAATCCAAGGATCAGTTTATGATAAATCCATTAAGCCATATCTAGAAGAAGGTAACACTGTATCTTTCTCACATGGATACAACATCCACTATGGATACATCAACGTCCCTGAAGGTGTAAATGTAACCATGAGTGCCCCTAAAGGGCCTGGAGCTATGGTTCGCCGTACTTACCTGGAAGGATTTGGGATTCCTGGATTAGTTGCTGTGGAAATTGATGCTACTGGAGATGCTAAACAACAAGCATTAGCTATGGGTAAAGGATGCGGTTTAGCCCGAGCTGGAATACTAGAAACCACCTTTAAAGAAGAAACCGAAACTGACCTCTTTGGAGAACAAGCTGTTCTCTGTGGAGGAGTAACTGAACTTATTAAAGCCGGTTTTAAAACTCTGGTAGATGGTGGATACCAGCCAGAAGTGGCCTACTTTGAAACTTGTCACGAATTAAAACTTATTGTGGATTTAATCTACGAAAAAGGGTTCGCCGGAATGTGGCATGATGTAAGTAACACTGCCGAGTTTGGAGGGTTAACCAGAAGATCCCGAGTAATTAATCCAGATGCTCAAAAAGAAATGGCTGAAATCCTTAAAGAGATTCAAGAAGGAAAATTCGCCAAAGAATGGGCCTTAGAAAATCAAGCTGGTGGGCCTATGCTCAAGCGAATGCGGGACATGGAAGACGAACTGCAAATCGAAGAAGTAGGTTCTAAACTCCGAAAACTCTGTGGATTACAGAAATAAGGTGATATCCTTGGTATTCGTGGGCATGGACCACGGCACCACTGGTGTCTCATTTACCATCCTTTCTTCATCATCGAAAGAAGAAAAAGAAGGAAAAAACTCTGTTGAACACTTTAAAATCAGCAGAGAAGATCTTTCCCAGGGCCAGGTTTCTGCTGTAGAGGAACTGGTAAAAAGAGTGGATCTAAATTCTATTGAACTAATGGCCATTACCTACGCCATGGGCGATGGACTTAGTAGTATAAAACCTCTGAAAAAAGTTAAAGATAAGGGAATTTTATCTATAAATGGTGCAGGAAAAGTAACTGGTGGTGGAACCGCCGTTTATGAGGAAATAGAGAAATCTGGTATTCCCACATTACTTATTCCGGGTTTACATAATAAAACTCCGTGTATTGATCGGAGATTTGCAGCAGCTTATTCTCACCATGCCAGTGCTGAAAAAGTTTCTATAACCTACAATGCTTATCTGGAAACCGGGTGGGAAAATATGGTTGTGTCTGATATCAGCTCTAACTCAGTAAGCATGCTGGTGCAGAATGGTAAAATAGTAGGGGCTATTGATGCTTGTTTAGGTGCTTTGGGCGTAATTCACGGCCCTCTTGATTTAGAAATGTTGAGAAACATTGATGAAGGCAAAAAAACTGCTAATGAATGTTTCTCTCATGCTGGTGCTGTGAAAATCGCGGATATAGATACTAAAGTATCCCGGGCCAAGGATGAACTGATTTTATTAGCTCAAAATGGTGACGATCAAGCTATTCTGGCATTAGATACCATGATGATGACTATTGCCATGGAAATATGGGGTTTAATAGGTATTGCTAATAAAGTAGATGGAATAGTTCTGACCGGGTCTATAGGTGCCATGGAAGAACCTATTAACTTTTATGGTCTTTTAAAAGAGTATTTAGAAGGAGTAGTTCCATTAATAAGGATATCGCCAACATCAGGTTCTATGGGAAGTGCTCAGATTGCCAGAGACATTTATAAAGGTAAAAGAAATATTTTAGGCATCAAAGTAGACGACTCTATTTAATCACATTAAATATTTGAGTCTATTAATTTAATGCAGATTCAATCCATCTACATTAAATTAAAATTTTATTTTTTAAAATTCAAAATAACAGAATAAAAAAATTTATAAATACCTATATTTTTAGAAATAAATTTAAAAAATCAGTGCAATATTCTGAAATAATATTAATTTTAACTATCTTTTATGGCCATAAAAGCAATTTTACCGCCTTTAATAAATTTTAAGCCATTTTCAGTTATTAGAACGGTGTTAAGATAATTATCAAGAGTCACAACTTTTCCTTCATCTTCTTCCCGGTTTTTTAAACTTACAACCACTTCTTTGTCTTTAAATCTTAAAAATTGTTTATTAACTTGAAAATCGTAATCTTCCTGTGCCATTCTATCAACTCATAATATAATTATCTTAAATAATTGTGTTTCTAACAATATCTAATATTTTTTATAACATTCTCATCCTATATTAATTCTTCTAGAACTTGAAATAAGAAATGTGAGATAATAAGTGATTAAATAGAAAAATCAGAATAATATAAATAATTCCAATAGGGACTTAAATTTTATTTTGTAATAAAAAAAATAGAAACGGTTAATATATTTAAATAAACAAATATTGAGCTAATTAATATTCTAAAATATTATTAAATAAAATCCCAGGAAGTAAGAAAATGCCCGTAAACCAATTAGAAACAAACCTCGAGGCCATAACAGTAACATTAGCCCATCTGGAAAAAGAAAACTGCTGCAATGAGGAACTTTTAGAAGAACTCCGAAAAGAAAGAGATCGTTTATTAAAAGAGTTAAATATTAAATAAATTCTTAAAATAGCTTTTTTAGTTAGCAATAATTAATTTCATCAAAATTTTATTAAATAAATTATTTTTAAATTTAAAAAAAATATATTGATTTATAACTAATATTATTTTTATGGATTAGATTTTTAATTATTTTAAATTATATTAAGAAGCTCTGGGCCAGTACATTATTATAAAACCCCCAATCAATGCCAGAGAAGCTCCAATAATATCAAATTTATCTGGAATAAATTTATCAACTTGCCAGGCCCATAAAAGAGCCATTACAATGAATATTCCACCATAGGCAGCATAAAATCTTTCAAAGCTTGCTGGTTGTAGTGTGGGAATTATTCCATACATAACAAGAATTATGGCACCTAATACTGCTAATTCAGGGCCTTTTCCTTCTCTAAGCCAGAGCCAGATTAATTATCCTCCACCGATTCACATAAACCCGCTAAGACAAAGAAAAAAAGGGATTTAAATATTTCCATGAAATATATTGATTCAAATATTAAATAAATTTTCAATCAGTTCCATAAAACAGATTATATTTAAAAAAATAAGAAAAATAAAATGGAATTTTTA
The DNA here is from genome assembly GCA_030656015.1 of Methanobacteriaceae archaeon. Taxonomy (NCBI): domain Archaea; kingdom Methanobacteriati; phylum Methanobacteriota; class Methanobacteria; order Methanobacteriales; family Methanobacteriaceae; species Methanobacteriaceae archaeon. Next base: position 354,084 of record JAUSNX010000014.1, on the reverse strand, counting down.
TTATATATTTTAATTTAGTGCCTCAATCCCAAGTTATTTTTAAAAGAACAATTAATGCTCCTAGCTGAGTTAAATTAATCGTTAAAACAGGTACTCCCATTCCTGGTCCTCTGAATCCTTCTCTTATAAGCAAAAATGTTATAAATATTGTATTTTGGAGGATTAACAGCATTACAAACACTAAAAGTCCCAATGTAAATTGTGATTTTAATCTCAAGTAGCTTTTCAAGTAAACATAAAGCATTAACAATAAAACTGCTATGTTAATTGCTCCCACTAAAACAGCCAGCATGGCCAATCCAGGATCATCTACGGGGAATTCTTTCTCAAAATGACCTCCTTCAAATAACGGCTCGGGCCCTTCCACTAACATTTAATCACCGTTCCTAATTTTCTCCCATTTTTTTCCAGATTTCTTCAAATAATTTATAGTTATCTTCAAGTTGAGATGATAAAAAATACATGGTTCCATATTTTTCCCCAGTTGAAGTAATGATTTTATTCTCTTCAAGGATTTTTATGTGATGTCTAACAGTTTTATAATCTAGTTCTAGTTTTTCTGATATCTGGTGAGCATTATATGGCCTTTCATTTAATTCATTAATTATTCGGGCCCTATTTATGCCTCCTTTAGTACCAGCAATAAGCCACCAGAGTATTTTTTTCATGAACATCACAGAATAGTTATTGGGATAAAAAGTCCCTAAAAAGTTCTAACTAATAATTTGCAGGAATTAAAGATAAAGTTTCCGAAAAGGTTGAATGATTAAAATAAAATTTAGATAAATTTTAGTTTTAATCCATGATTCTATCATTTGAAGTTCCAGGAGTTTTTATCACATTCTTATCCTTTTTTGAAGAATTTGAATCAAATAAAACCTTGAACATTCTTTTAAACGGCCTTTGATAAATATGGAAATGTACTAAAGCTGCTAAAACCATCAATAGTCCTAGTTCAGCATGCCAATAAGTCATCCCAGAATTATAAACAGTTGATATTCCCAGGTTAATAATTACAGTTAGTATAAGTCCAGTTATTCCCATTCCCAAAAATCCAAAGGTTAATAACCCATTCCAAATTCTTTTATGAACTCTGGCCTTCAATATTCCTTTTTTAAATAGATAATAAGTTAACAAGTACGCCCCCAGTATTATCAGAGTCGCTGGAAGAATACGAAAATTAGTTCCATCCGTAGTAGAAGAACCGTCAATGCCTGTTGAAGTAGAATCAGGTACTGTAGAGGCATTAGAAGCATTATCGGTACTGGTATCATCAGAACTAACACCACCAGAATTTCCATTGTCGTTAGATGAACTTGATGACTGAGATGATGAATCCTGGCTGCTGGTATCACTACTGCTAGTAGTTTGTTGCGTTGCTACATCAGCTGATGCCAAGTCACAAGCTCCCGTCCCATTAGAATCCATATACCTACCACATTGTCCAGGATATGGATCATATGATAGGCCATAGGGGCACCCTCCAGCACAGGCACCATCAATACTGGCCGCGATGAGGGGTGCTGTGGCCAGAATATTCACTGCCTTAGACTGTTTAGGAGAGAGATTCTTATAAAAAGAGCGGGCTTTAATCATTATATCTTTCATTTTTTCAATTAAGCGTTCCTTATTCAATATTACGCCCCCTTATTCTTTTTAGACCCAAATAATATTTTTCTGGTACTTTTCCAGTATGTGTGTAAGTGGAAAATAGTTACCAAAGTTAGAGTTATTCCAAATTCAATATGCCAATATAAAAGGCCCAGGTTCACGGTGGATACTATTCCCAGTTCCATCAGAACCATTAGTAAGAATCCCGCCCCGCCAGATACGATGAATGATAACAGTAGTATAAAGTTCCATAAATTAACGTGTAAAGCTTTTTTTATAAGACCCTTCTTGTAAAGAACGAATGTAGCTATGTAAGCTCCTAAAAACGGGACAGATGGTATCAATATATCATAAACCATTTTTGTCCTCCTATTCCTAATTTTTAACTTTTCTTGATTAATCGAATTTTTATGTTTTTATAAAAGTCTGATTGAGTATAACTCTGTTTACTTAAAAGTAATTTTTCCAGAATTACACCCAAATTTGTGCCAATTTATAACCAAATTAACTTATTTTTAGAAATAAAGGTTTTCAAATGATTTTTTTATATAAAAAATAGCTATGATTATTTAAATAGAAAATTAACTAGTTTTTATGATGATTTTTAGGATTTTTACTCGAAATTCGAAAGTTTTTAGAGTTTTTTAATTTCAATCCCATATTTACAATTAATTCAGTTTTATTAAATACTTTAAAGCTAAAAATTGCGTACAGTTATTGATGAAAACTACGAGGAAATTAAAATAACATTTCATTAAATTAAGGGCATCTTTATGATTTTGTATTTTAAAGAAGAGAAATAATAAAATTATAAATCATGATTAGTTTGAGTTTCTATTGAGAGGGTAACATAGGGGACATAGCTACACAGATACTCAAAAACATCACTTTGATTTAAATCACTTAAACCATTCTTCCATTAAACTCAAATCAGAAGTACAATCAAGAGATATGGGAGTTAATGTGGCCTTTTTTTCCATTTTTAGTGTGTGGACATCTGTTCCGGGCCTATCATCTTCTACAGGATCTCCATCCAACCAGTAATAGGGCCTTCCTCTAGGATCCAATCTTTTTTGAATATGGACGTTGTACATCCGCTCACCCAAACGAGTAATTAAAATTTCATCGTTTTCTGGATGAGAAGGAATATTAAGATTTATTAAATCCACACCTTCCGGCAAGCCTTTTTCCAGAATATTTTGGGCCACTTTTCGGGTTATTCGCTTTGCTGCGTCAAAGTCCACATCCACATGCCCATCATGGAACTTAATATCACCCTGATTAACTTGTATGGAAACGGCTATGGCAGGTATTCCATAAGTAGCAGCCTCCATGGCCGCACCAATAGTTCCAGAGGTGGTTAATTCAGACTTTCCAAGATTTTCACCAATATTTATTCCAGAAATTACCAGATCCGGTTTCTCTTTGGATATTTCAAAAATTCCTAAAATAACTGCATCAGTAGGAGTACCTGAAACCGCGAAGGCCTCAGTTCCATCATTTAAATTAGAAGCTGTGACTCTTACCGGTTCAAAAAGAGTTAATGCATGGCCTATTCCACTCTGTTGAGTGGCCGGTGCCACCACCGAAATATCTCCCAATCCGTCCATGGCATCTTTAGTTGCAATAATCCCTGAAGAGTTAACTCCGTCGTCATTGGTTATCAGTATTCTCATATAGTGATTTTTATTATTGGATCTAATAATAGTTTTTGAAATTATTTTTTTATAGAAAAATATCTTAAAATAAATAAAAATTAGTAAAAAAATGAACTAACTTACTTAAAAAGAAATTAAAATAATTGGGCAAGTATTAAATAGGATTTTAATCAATAATAATTTAATAAATGGTTTAATTAACTCATAATGAAAATTGTATCATGAATAAATTTAGAAATAAAGTTTGATATTAAATTAAAGATATTTAATTGAGTTCTGTGTAAAAATAGTTCTCAAATTTTCACAGTATGAGTTTAAAGGAAAATTTATTTGATAATCATAAAAAGCAAATATTAATTATAGCCTATTGATAATATTATTAAGGATTACTAGATTATAATCTATTTTGGGGCTATAATCTTCATACTCCAGAAGGTGGGAAAATTGGAGAAGAGTAGACTAGTCGAATTCATGGCAAAAATAATGGAAGAATCAGGTTTTAAGGTTTATAAAGATTTTAAAACCTCTAAACACCTGATAGACATTTACGGAATTCTGCCCACAGTTCTGGGAGAAATAGGCGTAGTGGTTGCCTGTAAGAACTATGACGAAAAGTGGAAAGTAGGTTTAGATGTTTTAAAAGAAATGGAAATGGTTGCTAAAACATTAAAAGCATCTAAAGTCGTTATTGTTACAACTTCTGGTTACAGTTCCCAATCTATTAATTACGCCGCTAGAAGGAATATTAAGTTAATTGACCGAGAAATGTTGCTCAATCTTGCTCAAAAATTCTCCAAAAAGACCCCGGACTTAATGGATTCAGCAAATGAAGATTATAGAGAATATGAAGAATATAGTTCAGATGATTCTGAGGATTCTGGTGCAGAAGTTTCTTATACTCCTTCTGGACGTTCATCGAAGAATTCTATTTTCCATCAGGATAAAAAAGGCTCTTTAAATAGAAAAAGAGATCGTATAAAATCATCGTGGGCCCCGGCACTTAAAGGAGTATTTAGTAACACCATTGTATTGATTTTAATTGTTATTGGATTATCTTTCATGATTACCAGCTTAATAGATGCTTTTTCCAATCCAAGTAAAGCTGTACTGGGAATTTTAAAATTTTTACTTTCTGCAATACTTGCTTATGGCCTAGTCTATGTTTTAGAAGAGAGAAGTACAGTTATGTTGATTAAAGGGACTACAGTGTTCTTTATTTCATTGTTAGTTTCAATATTGATGATTATTTTCTAATTAAAATTATTTAAAAAATATAATTATTATTTATTTTAGAATTTTATTAATTAGAATTAATAATAAAAAATTTAATATTATAGATTTCTTTTATCTTAAAATAAGAATAGAAATATGAAATGGGTCCGACGAGATTCGAACTCGCGATCACCTCGGTGTGAGCGAGGTATCATACCCCTAGACCACGGACCCTTTTATTTAATTATTTTTGAAAATTTAATTGATATTCCAAGGATTTATTAACCATATAGCTTATTATTTAAAAGTAATTAAGAAAAAAAGTCATTATCAGATATTAAATGGGCCGGACGAGATTCGAACTCGTGATCACCTCGTTGTAAGCGAGGTATCATACCCCTAGACCACCGGCCCTCGAGTACATCTCATTTTGACTGGCTGCCTATATAAACTTTTCCAATAAAATTCCATAGAAATTAGATAAATAGTAAAAAAATAGCAAAAAGTGACAAAACCGTCCAAATAATGATATTAAATCAGAGTAAATTAATATTTTAGTTTTTCATTAATATTCAATCAGGGATTATTTTTGATATATTTAAAAAGTGGTACCAACTAATTAATTTATAATTAAATTTACATTAATTTATTTTATATTTCTAAAAAAAAATAAAATTATTTAAAATTAAATAGGAACTATTAAAAAAATTATCTAAATCTTACGAGGTATAATCATGGCATGGGATGAATCAGGAAAAATTTGGTTTAATGGCGAATTGGTTGATTGGGGTGATGCTAAAATGCATGTTCTATCCCATGTTGTTCATTATGGATCCAGTGTTTTTGAGGGAATAAGATGCTACCGTAATGAAAAAGGTTCCGCCGTTTTCCGTTTGGAAGAACATGTGGAAAGATTGTTTGATTCTGGGAAAATCTATAGAATGGAAATTCCATTTTCTCAAGAAGAAATTTGTAAGGCCATTCTGGAGACCATAGAAACCAACCAATTAGAAGAATGTTATATAAGGCCAGTAGTGTTTAGAGGTTACGGAGAATTAGGAGTAAACCCTTTAAAAAATCCTTTAGAAGTTGTAATTGCTGCTTGGGAGTGGGGAAGCTATTTAGGTCAAGAAGCTCTAGAATTGGGAGTAGATGTTGGAGTTTCTACCTGGAGAAGGATGGCTCCTGACACTTTGCCGAATATGGCTAAGGCCGGGGCAAATTACATGAACTCTCAGCTGGTTAAAATGGAAGCCTTGGAAAATGGTTATGATGAAGGAATTATGCTTGATTATCAGGGAATGGTCAGTGAAGGAAGTGGTGAAAACATATTCATAATCAAAGATGATATTATTTACACGCCCTCCATGTCTTCATCAGTTTTAAAAGGAATCACCAGAGATTCCATTATAAAATTAGCTAAATCCATGGATTTAAATGTTAGAGAAGAACAAATTCCAAGAGAAATGTTATACCTGGCCGATGAAATATTTTTAACTGGAACTGCTGCTGAAGTAACCCCTATTCGTTCTGTGGATAAAATAACTATTGGAAATGGGAAAAGAGGACTTATTACAGAAAAATTACAAAAAAACTTCTTCAAAATACTCAAAGGAGAAGTAAATGATGAATTTGGCTGGTTAACTTATTTAGAATAGTTAATCTACCAATAAATCAAAACAGAATTGTATTTAAAAATATTCAAGTATAAGTTATAACTTATAAGTAAAAAGTTATAAGTTATAATTAATTTATTTTATAAAATTTATTATATAGTAGAAGTCATTAAGTTGAAAGTGGTTATTTTAAGAAAAACAACATATTTAAATAATATTTTTTGATAAGAATTAACTATTTGATTTCAAATCAATTTTAAGGAAATATTTTAAAAAATAAAAGATAATTAAGGTGATTAAATGGACATTATACAAGCAATAATTATAGGAATAGTGCAGGGTTTGACAGAATTTCTCCCCATAAGCAGCTCTGCTCACCTGGTATTTTTGCCCGAAATCATGGGTGTGCAATCCAGTCTAGCATTTGATACTTTGCTACATATAGGAACCTTGGTAGCGATCTTTGCTTATTTCTGGAATGATATCATAAATATGATAAAATCATTTTTCTCCAGTTTGGCAGACATTCCCCGGGGACAGTTCAAAAAGAACTTCCAGGAAGATCAATATAAGAAACTGGCCTGGCTGGTAATAATTGGTACCATACCTGCAGGTATATTGGGAATTCTATTCAAAAGCAACTTTGAGAGTTTATTTAGTAGTATCCTGGCAGTAGGAATATTTTTAATAATTACTGGTTTCTTACTCTGGGGATCTGAGAGATTTAGCCAACGGATTAGGCCAGAAGATAGAAAACCATTAAAAAAATTAACCATTAAAAATTCATTAATTGTGGGTATTGCCCAGGCCTTTGCCATTGCCCCAGGAATATCACGTTCAGGAGCTACCATATCTGCAGGACTATTTTTAGGATTTGAAAGAGAATTAGCAGCTAGATACAGTTTTCTTTTATCTATACCTGCTATTCTTGGTGCAGCACTAGTACAAGCCAAAGATATAACTAGTTTAGACATGAGTACTGCTGCCCTAGTTGCTGGATTTTTAGCAGCAGCTATTAGTGGATATTTGGCCATTAAATTCATGCTAAAATTAATTAAAGAAAGAAGTCTGCTTATATTTGCATATTACTGTTGGATTGTAGGAATTATAGCTGTGGCATTATCTTTATATTTCCACATCTAATTCTTTCTTTTTTAATTTTTTAAATATAATTAAAGTCTTTTTTATTTTTAAATTGTATAACATAAAGAAATTGAAAAAAATATTGTTATAAGTTATAACTAAATAGGCTATCATTTGCTACTATCAAATTTTCAATTATTATTGATCTAGTCCTTCATCAAAAAGTAGAGTAAAAAAATAAAATTTTGGTGATTTAACTGGAAATCCCAAAGACAGGAAAAAACTAAAAAAATTATTTTTCTGGGTGTTAAAAAGTCTAAATCCAATTTTAACAGCTTCGTGCTTTTTAGGATCATTTAAATCTTTTTTAAATTTAATTAAAAGATTTTTTGACATAATTCTTCTGTTTCTTTCCTTATATCCTGAATATCAACACCTTGCAGAAGTGCTGCCATTATAGCTCCACCAGCACCTACCCCTTCCTTAACAGACCCAGATAAGTATCTTCGAAGGCCTTCATTATGAGATTCATGGAAAAATGGATCAGCAGCATACAAGGAAACTTCTCCAATTTGTTCTATGATGTGATGGATATTAGAAGTCTCATCTTCGACTACGAAAACTGTAGTGGCAATGCATAAATTAGAAAAATCAAAATCAGGCTCCAAAGCCTTAATTAAAGCACATACGGCAGTCATCTGGGTTCCTCCAGCCAAAGTAACTGGTACTTCACTCCCCATTGCTAATCCTGCTACTGCAGGAATCATAGGGTCTCCTACGGCTTCCACTGCCTTGAATGGATCTGAAACTGATTCACCCCAAGGAATTCCTGCCGAGGCCATTCCTTCCCTAACTACATCTTTTTTCAAATCATGAGGGTTTTCACTCATGCTCCCGCTAACTTTAAAGCTAGCATCATATCCCAGGGCAGTCAAAACTCCCAAAGCCGTGGTTGTTCCAGCAGGAGTGCTTTCACCAATTATTAAGTGCTCCGTGAGCTTTGAAAGTGTTTTTCCTAGAATTTTCCCATTTTCAAATATTTTTTGAGGGTTTTCTACAGCCTTTCCGGTACGTATATCTTCTCCAGCTGAATCACCCAGTTTTACATAAGGAACCGACGGTTTTATTGCTGAACCAGCATCGGCCACTAAAAATGGTATATCTGCTATTTGGAGTGCTGCCTTGGTAATAACTGCTGGTGTGGGGGCGGCACCCCCTTCTACAATCGTCTGAGGAATTTCATCCAGACATAAAGGTTTATCATGGATAATTAATTCTACATCTGCTGCCGGAGTATATTCCGTTAATTCCGGGCTGACACCCGCCCCAGTAATTCCAGGGATTTTTGAAGTGGCCGTGGTAGCTATCGTGCAAACAAATAGAGATTTCTTCTCCACTACCTTACCTAAAAATTCTGTTGAACCATAAATATTCAAACCATCACACATTATTTCACCTATAATTATACAATAGAATTAGTATTAACTAGTATATTATTGTTTAAAAAAATGCACTAAATATTTAATGATATTATATTAAATAAACCTTCAAAGAATTTAAAATTAAGTTTACAAACGTTTAAAACCTTTCCCCAGGTAATAAATAATAATATAAATAGAGGTACATTTCAACTGTAAAAAAAAACTTTTATATAAAAAAAAATTTTATATTAAGATTTTTAAATATTTAAAAATTAAATTAAAGCATACAAATAATTAATAAAAAAATATTCTAATCACGAGGAAACTTAATGTCAAATTTTATTTGTTTAGGAATCGAGGGTACAGCTGAAAAAACTGGAGTAGGTTTAGTTGATAAAGAAGGTCAAATTTTAGCCTCTGTTGGTAAACCCCTAATTCCAGAATCAGGAGGAATCCATCCTCGAGAAGCAGCAGAACATCACACCCAATGGATACCAATTCTAATTAAAAAAGCACTGGAAGATTCAAATCTAGATTTAGAAGATATAAATCTAATTGCTTTTTCTCGTGGCCCAGGATTAGGTCCTGCGCTGCGTACTGTAGCCACCGCTGCTAGAACTTTAGCATTATCTCTCAAAATACCAATTGTAGGAGTAAACCACTGCTTGGGACACGTAGAAATTGGCCGGCTAACTACTGGGGCAAAAGATCCGGTTTCATTATATGCTAGTGGTGGTAACACTCAAGTCATTGCCTTTGAGGGAGGTCGTTACCGAGTATTTGGAGAAACCCTGGACATTGCCGTGGGAAATATGCTGGACCAATTCAGCAGAGAAGTAGATTTAGGCCATCCCGGAGGTCCTGTTGTAGAAAAACTGGCCCGAAAATCTCGAAATTATTTAAAACTCCCGTATGCCGTTAAAGGAATGGATCTTTCATTTTCAGGTCTTTTAACAGCTTCTCAAAGGAAGTATGAAAAGAGAGTTTCCATGGAAGATCTGTGTTACAGTTTGCAAGAAACTGCTTTTTCCATGATGGTGGAAGTAACTGAAAGAGCATTAGCTCATACCCAGAAAAAAGAGGTTATGTTGTGTGGGGGAGTGGCAGCCAATACCCGTTTAAGAGATATGCTGTCACGAATGGCCGAAGAACATTATGCTGGGTTTTTTATGCCTCCAGTAGAATATTGTGGGGATAATGGGGCCATGATTGCCTGGATGGGTCAAAAGGTTTACGCAGAAAGTGGTGGTCATCCTATAGGAAAAACCACCGTCATTCAGCGCTATCGGACAGATCAAGTGGATGTACCTTGGATGAAGAGTACCGAACACTTTTTAAAACTTCCTGATGAATTAAGGGCCAAAGGGGCGGAGGCCAATATTTACGATGGCCAGTGGTTAGGGGAAGACGTAGTTGTAAAGAAAAGAGTTCCTAAAGGTTACCGCATAAGCGAAATAGACCAGCGCCTTCGAATATCCAGAACCAAAAAAGAAGCCCGTTTGCTGTCCCAGGCCAAGCGTTATGGTGTGAGAACCCCAGTCCTTTGGGACATAGATCTAGAAAATGCTTCACTGGTAATGGAAAAAATTAATGGGCCTCAAATTAAAGACGTTTTAAGTAAGGTAAGTGAAAAATCTCGGGAAAATATATGTAAAAAATTGGGAGAAAACATAGCACGACTTCACGAAGGTGGGATAATTCATGGAGATTTAACCACATCAAATCTTATTTTAAAAGATGATGAAATTTTTTTCATAGATTTTGGCCTTGGAAAATCATCAGACCTAGCAGAAGACAAAGGTGTAGATCTTTTAGTTCTTAAAAAGGCCCTGCAGAGCATACACTACCAGATTGCAGAGGTATGTTTCCAGTGTATCTTGGAGGGCTATGAAGAATTTTCAGGAAATGATAAAATTAGGGGTAAAATAAGTGAAATACATGCCCGGGGCCGTTATATTTAAAATTATACTTTTAATAACCCAAGAATGAATAAAGAAATGAAAAGAAATAAAAAAATGAAATTGGGTAAAATTATTTCAAATAATAAAATTAAAATTTCGATAATGAAGTGTATAAAATGAAGGTAACATTTATAACTGGTAACCAACACAAAGTAGAAGAAGCAGAAAAAATATTCGAGAAGTTTGGCATACAACTAAAACATGTTGACCTGGGCTATCCAGAACTTCAGGGAACCCTGGAGGAAGTGGCCCGGTACGGCGCACAACATGTTGCCAATCGTCTGGGAGAACCCGTTATTGTTGAAGATGCGGGACTGTTCATAAAATCTTTGAAATGGTTTCCAGGACCATATTCTGCCCATGTGCAGGATACAATTGGAAATTCTGGTATTTTAAAGCTAATGGAAAATGTTAAAGACCGATATGCCGAGTTCAGGTCGGTGGTTGGGTACAGTGCCCCCAATGCCGAGCCCGAGATTTTTTTAGGTGCGGTTAAAGGACATATTTCTACAAAAGAGAAAGGAAATTACGGTTTTGCTTTCGATCCACTGTTCTATTCAGAAGAGAAACGAAAGACCTTTGGTGAACTTACTACTCTCGAAAAAAATGAGTTTTCTCATCGTAGAAGATCATTAGAGCAGTTTGCTATATGGTACAAGTCTCAGAAATAAGAAATAGTTATTTGATGTATTTGAGTATTAAAAAGTAATCTAATTTAGATATATAATTTCTCAAAATTGATTTAATTCACTCGAATCAAATAATATATCAAAAGACAGTCATTGATCGAATATTATAATTTTAGTAATTTTAATTAAATTCTAGTCGAAAAAGAATAAAATCGACAAATATTTTTAAAAATAAATAATAGAGGTATGATTAAATGGCAAATAAACCTGATTGGGTAGAATACTCCAATGAAGAAATTGAAGAATTAATATTAAAACTGACTAAAGAAGGAAACTCCACCAGTAAAATTGGTATCATCTTAAGAGACCAATACGGTATCCCTAATGTTAAATTAGTCACCGGTGATAAAATTACTCAAATTTTGGAAAAACACGGCCAAAAGCCAGAATATCCAGAAGACATAATGAACCTCATTAGAAAAGCAGTTAACATAAGGGACCACTTACAAGAAAACCATAAAGATTTGCACACCAAACGTGGATTACAGATTATTGAATCCCAAATCCGACGTCTTGGAAGGTACTATGTCCGAGAAGGCGTAATGCCAGAAGGATGGAGATATGACCCACAAAAAGCAGCACTCCTTGTTAAATAAAGGTGATGAAGCCTGCCAGGTCCTCAAAGAGCATCTGGAAAAAGGAAGCATTATTAGGATCATATCCCACAATGATGCAGACGGCATATCTGCCGCGGGAGTGGCAGCCAATGCCATATCCCAAGAAGATGGCCAGTACCACATTAGTATCGTTCCCCGTTTAAGGGACAGTTTTATTCAAAAACTGACCAAGGAACGATACCAGCTTTTCTTTTTTTGTGATATGGGTAGTGCCTATTTAGATTCAATTTCTCGGATAAAAGGAGATATAATCATTGCCGACCATCACCAGCCCATGGAATTTGAAACTAAAGAAAATATAACCCATGTTAACCCCCACTTATTCGGAGTAGATGGTAGTAAAGAAGTTAGTGCTTCTGGAGTTACTTATTTAACTGTTCGAGGAATGGAAAAACAATCCCTGGCCCCCATGGCCTTAGCCGGTGCTTTTGGTGACATGCAGTACTATGATGGTTTTTTAGGTATTAATAAGTTCATACTGGATGAAGGATTAGAATATGGTTCTGTAGAAATGCATAAAGATTTAAAAATTGCTTCTAAAAATGAAGAACCACTTTACAAAGCTCTAGCTTATAGTTTCAGTCCAATTCTTCCCGGATTATCCGGAGATTTAGAAGCGTCCATGGCATTTTTAGAAAAACTGGGAGTTTCTTATGGAGTTAAATTTTCTGATTTAGGCCCTGAAGAGCGAGATATCCTTAAAGATGAATTATTGCGTATCAATCCTGAAATTTTCTCTGATGTCTATAGTAATCCTAAAGAAAAACCAACTTTAAGAGACATTGAGGATTATTCGAGGATTTTAGATGCTTGTGGAAAAAACAAGAAGTATGGTCTTGGTTTGGGAATTTGTCTGGGTGAAAAGAGCGATGCACTGGATGTAGCCCTTGATCTACAGCGAAAATACCGGCAAAATCTAGTTAATGGATTGAGCTGGATAAAGAGAGAAGGCTCCAATGTAATGGAGAACATCCAATATCTTTACGCTGAAGAAAAAGCTCGAAAAAGTGTTATGGGAACCATTGCCAGTATAGCACTATCAATGGAAACTTTAGACCCTGAGCTACCAATTCTGGCATTCTCCCGAATGGATAACTTGGTCAAAGTATCTAGTAGAACTACTCGTCCCATGGTAGAAAAAGGTGTAGACCTTGGACAGGCCTTAAAAGATGCTTCTAGTAGCTTTGGTGGTACTGGAGGCGGACACGACATAGCGGCAGGAGCTATGGTTTCTTTCAAGGAAATGGATAATTTTTTGAATCTAGTTGATGAAATAGTTGGTTATCAGCTGGCACAGTGAATAAATCCATTTTGAATATTTTTTATTTTTTTAATTAATTCTGTTTGAATTTAATTTCTTAATGATTTTGCTGATTTATGGTTTCTTTAACCATTTAATCTAAAAATCCGATGAATTTAAAATTGCTATATTAAAAAATAATTTATTTAGTTGAATAAAGAAATTAATTATTATAATAAATTCAATTCTAATATGAATTATGATATCTAATAAAAAAATTATAAATTATATAATTATTTAAAAAGGGATTAAAATGCACCTTACCAAAAAAGAAGAAAAAATGTGCCAGGGAGAGTATGGAGAAACCATTAGAAAAAGTATGGAAATTCTAGTGGCCCTAGGCGACATATATGAAGCTGAAAAACTGGTGAATATCACCTCGGCCCAGGTTTCAGGGGTTTCCTACAAAACTATTGGTGATGCTGGGCTAGAGTATCTAGAAGATCTGGCCCAAGATCCTCAGGCCCGTACCAAAATCCCATCCACATTGAATCCTGCTGGAGTAGACCTTGATCAATGGGAAGAGTTAGGATTTTCACCTGAATTCACCACCAGACAGAAGAGAATCGTGGAAGCCTATGGAAAAATGGATGTTATGACTACCTGTACTTGTACACCATACCTTATTGGAAACGTGCCTCTGCAGGGATCACATATCGCCTGGTCAGAATCATCGGCCGTGGCCTATGGAAATTCTGTTCTAGGAGCTAAAACCAATCGGGAAGGAGGGCCTGGAGCCCTGGCCGCAGCCATATGTGGAAAAACACCTGCTTATGGTTATCATCTGGAAGAAAATCGTAAGACCAACTTGATAGTAGATGTGCAGTGTGAACTTAAGGGAGCAGATTACGGTGCTTTAGGATATTTAGTAGGTCAAAAAGTAGGTGATGGAATACCTTACTTTAAAATGAGCAATAGGCCCTTAGTTGATAATCTTAAAGGAATGGGTGCTGCTTTGGCATCTTCAGGAGCAGTAGCTTTGTACCATATAGAAAATATTACTCCAGAATATCAAAATGCTGCTCTTGAAGACGCTAATGATAATATAACCGTTGGTCGTGAAGAAATACAAGAAGTTCGGGAAAAACTTTCCACCAGCAGCGAAAAAGCCGATTTAATATGTTTAGGGTGTCCGCACGCCTCTTTGGACGAGATAAGAGATATAGCAGAGACTTTACATGGTAAAAAATTGAAAAATAAACTCTGGTTATGTACATCTATTAATATGAAGGCTGCAGCTGAGAGAATGGGTTATACCAAAATGATTGAGAATGCAGGAGGTAAACTGGTCTGTGACACTTGTATGGTAGTTTCTCCCATAGAAGAGCTTGGATTTGAAGTAATTGGAGTTGATTCAGCAAAAGCAGCTAATTATGTGCCCAGTATGTGTGGCTTAGAGGTAGTATTTGATGATTTCAAGAATTTGATTGTTGAAAAGTAGTTCATTTCTATTAAAAACATTTTCCAATTAATTCATTACTTATAAACTATTTCTTATAAATTAACTTTAAATTCTTTAAAAAAATTTCCAAAATTTTATCTTTTGGGCGAATTCTAATTTTCAAAAACACATTTTTTATATGTTTCCTTTTTAATATACAAAATCATGGAAAAGTATATCAGCCATTTCCTTGTCCATCCTAACAAGGTTGAGGCCCGTCTTTATCAGCAGTTACTGGCTGCAGATGTTTTAAAAAAAGGGAATACTATGATAGTGGCCCCCACAGCCCTAGGGAAAACTATTGTGGCCGCTTTAGTGGCCGCGGATAGGCTGGAAAAGATCCCTAACTCCAAAGTACTGGTAGTGGCACCTAGTAAACCACTGGTAGTCCAGCATGAGGAAAGCTTCCGGGAGTTCTTAACTGTTAGCTCCACATCCATTACAGGAGCCATAAAACCCGAAGAAAGGACGAAAAGATGGGATGAATCTCAAATAATCTGTGCAACACCACAAACAGTAGAATCCGACCTTATTAATAATCGATACTCCTTAAAAGATGTTTCTTTAATGGTATTTGACGAGTGCCATCGGGGTGTGGGATCATATGCATATGTATACTTGGCCTCTCGCTATTTACCTGATGCACAAAATCCCTTGATTTTAGGTTTAACCGCGTCTCCGGGTTCTGATAAAGATAAAATAAAATGTGTTTGTGAAAATCTCTTCATTCAGGAAGTAATTATTAAAAATGAAGAAGATCCTGATGTATCTCCTTATTTCAACCCCATTGAAGTGGAATGGGTAAGTGTGGAAATGGGAGAAGAGCAAAAAAGGATAAAAGAACATTTAAATAAAGCTCTTAAACAGCGTTTAAAATTACTCAAGAGTATGGAAGTACTGCCTACCATTTCAGTCGGCAAAAAAGATCTATTAATGGCCCGTGGAAAAGTTCAAAACCGTATTGCTCGTAGTACTACTCCACCCAAAGAGTGTTTCCGGGCCATTTCATTGATTGCTGCCTCCATAAATGTGCAACATGCGCTAGAACTTTTGGAAACCCAGGGAATTAGTACCTTACAGCATTATTTCATCAGGCTGGGGAAAAAGAATACTAAAGCTGCCAAAGGATTAATTGTGGATGCAGATTTTGCTCCGGCCATGATTCTCACCAAAAAAGCATATGAAATGGGAGTAGAACATCCTAAATTAAATAAACTTATAAAAATTCTTCAAAAGGAACTAAAAAATAAATCAAAGGTAATTGTATTTACCCAATATCGTGATACACTAGAACAGATTTACCAATGTTGCGAAAAAGAAAATATTAATGCTGTTAAATTCTTTGGACAGGGAAAAAGTAATGGTGAGAAGGGTCTCACTCAAAAAGAGCAAAAAAAAATCATTAAATCTTTTAGAATAGGCACCTATGATGTTTTACTATCAACCAGTGTGGCCGAAGAAGGTATTGACATACCTGCAGTAGATCTAGTGGTGCTTTATGAACCTGTTCCTTCAGAAATTAGAATGATACAACGAAGGGGACGTACTGGAAGGAAAAATACTGGTAAAATGAAAGTTCTTATTACCAAAGGGACTAGGGACGAAGGATATTACTGGTCAAGTATTCATAAAGAGAAAAAAATGAAGGAACAATTAGGAGATGCTTCAGCTTTAAGCAATCTAAAAATAAAACCTTTCCATGGAAATTCTGCTTCATTGAGTTCATTGCAAACTGACGAAAATGATAATACTAAAAATAATTCTAAGATCACAAATTTAGAACTAGAAAAAACTGAAGCCTTAGATAATAATGGAAATGATGGAAATATTGAAGATCTTCCTCCTAAAATACCTTTAAAATCCACTCAATCTCTTAAACCGTTAATATATGCTGATTCTAGAGAAGGAAATTCACGTGTTTTAAGAGAATTGACAAAATTAGGTGTGGATATTGAAATTAAAACTATGGCTGTGGCAGATTATCAAATAACAGATGAGGTAGGAATAGAGAGAAAAACTGCCTCCGATTTTATAAGTTCTATTGCAGATAAAAGATTATATAAACAGGCCAAAGAGATGGTGGAAGAATTTAAAAAGCCTGTACTCATATTAGAAGGGGATAACCTTTATTCTGGATTTATGAATCCCAATGCTATTCGGGGAGCTTTATCAGCTATAGCTGTTGATTTTGGAATACCAATAATTCCCACTCGTTCTTCGGATGATACTGCTGCTATGATAAGGCGTATTGCTATTAGGGAACAGGGCCAAAACAGACCACCAGTTCAAGTACGAACAGAAAAAAAACCATTAACATTTTTAGAACAACAACTTTTTATTGTGGAATCCTTACCTAATGTAGGGCCAGTTAATGCCCGTAAACTTCTTGAAGAATTTGGCTCTATAAAAAAAATAATCAATGCCACGGAAGATGATCTTCAGAAAGTAGATGGGATTGGGAAAAAAATTGCAAAAACCATTAAAAAAGTTGTTGAGGGAGAGCTAAAAAGAATCAAAGTTACTGAAGAAAAGAAACTCATTGATTAGATTAAAGTATTGATTCATGATTAAAATGTTTATAATAAATATATTAATTTAACAAGGTGATAATTTGCTTATTTTAATAGATGAAAGAGGGAAGAAATACATACTTAATTTAGAACAGGATTTTCAGAATGATTTAGGAATAATAAAAAAAGAAGATCTTCAAGATTGTATTCCAGGAGATACTCTAGAAACCCATATGGGAAAACATATCAAAGTAGTTAAGGCCGATGTAAATGATTTAATTGAACTCATGCAACGCAGATGTTCTATTTTACTTCCTAAAGATATAGGGATAGTGATTTCATACACTGGTTTAGGCTGTGGAGATCGTGTAGTAGATGCCGGTACTGGTGCCGGGGCCATAGCTCTTCATTTTGCTAATGTAGTAGGAAATGAGGGAAAAGTTTATAGTTATGAAATTAGAGAGGATTTTGCTCAAATAGCTCAGTCCAATATTGACCAATTTCAATTAAAAAATGTTGAAATTAAAAATAAAGATATTAAAGAGGGTATTGATGAGGAAAATGTTGATTTAGTATTTTTAGATCTTCCAAAGCCATATGAATTACTGGAATCAGTATATGAAAGCTTAAAAACAGGTGGTTGGCTGGCAGTATATGCACCATATATAGAACAAGTACAAATTCTTCATAAAATCTCTAAAAAAGTTGGATTTTCTGAAATAAATACTATTGAATGTATTTTAAGAGAAATTGAGGTTAAAGTTAAAGGAACTAGGCCAAAAACTCGTATGGTTGGTCATACAGGCTATTTAAGTTTTTCTAGGAAGTTATAATTAAAATAAATAGAAATAAATATATTTTTTACTAATTTAATTTTTATTTTTGATTCTAATTTAATGTTAATAATAATTATTTATTTATTTTAGTTTATCACAACTAAAATTAAAAAATTGATTTTAGTGAAATAATATGTTACTAAAATAGAAAATAAAAAATAAATATTTGGATTTTTGATTTTACTGTTTTTTACTGTAAATGATTCCAGACAGCGTACTTAGTAATCCTACAATTAATACTCCTATAGGAACTCCTGTTTTTTGCATAGGAAGTGTTTCAGCATTTACATTAGTACTAAAATTTTTAGATGGCTCTTCTACAGATATATGGAGGTTATCAATGAATAAAGCACTGTCTACTACTCCATCATTCTCGTCAGCTACCCAAAAATCCAATTCTATTTCCTTACCAGCCCATTGAGACACATCAAAGGTAACATGGTAAACACCAGGAGTTGTTGTACCAGTTACATAACCATACTTAACATCATTAGGTGTAAAATTACCAAATACTGTGTTTGAGTATGGTATTGTGCTGTTTACATCTACTGCTTTTCCATCAGGCAATAATAGAATATTATAAGTTTGACCAGCGTAGTTTATCACTACTCGAGCCCAGTCCTGGTAAAATAGTTTTTCAGTCCCATTTTCTGCTGTAGCAAATTTCCAGTCAAAACTGAGAGTTTTAGCGCCTTTAGGTAATTTAATTTTAAAAAAAACATTGGCAATATCATAGGAAAAGTTGTTTCGATTACTGTACTGGCCATTAGTACTGGAATTTCCACTCCCCACATACAAAGATCTGCCTGAAGGAGTTCCATTTATTCCAGATGCGTTTCCAGAACTTATAACTACAAAACTAGATCCATTAGTTGGAAAGCCTTGTAAATTCTGAGTATAGACCTGAAATTGAGTATTATTACCACTTTTACTTCCAGCTTCAGTTATGTATTGCTGACTATCAGGAGTAACTATGGCATCCGAAACTTCTTGAGGACTAGATGCAGAACAAGGCCCTAAAAGGAAAAATATTAGGACCAACAAGCCCATTAAATATTTTTTCAAGTATTCACCCCCTAATAATATTATAAATTTTATTTGATAAATTATTTTCAGTATTAATAATAATAAATTTATCGAGCTATACAACCTTATTTAACACCTGAAACATTTTTACATAAATTAATGAATAAAGTATAATAAATAAAATAAATAAAATAAAAAAATAAAAAAATAAATCGTAAATGGAGGGTATAATGTCCTTTTCACTTAAAAATATTATTTCTATTAAAGATTTTAGTAAAGATGACATAAATTTCATTTTAAAGCAGGCTGAAAAGCTAGAACCCGTGGCCCGGTCTCAGGAAATGTCTCAAAATATGGGGGGTAAAATCCTGGGAATGATGTTTTATGAACCATCCACCAGAACTCGATTATCATTTGAAACATCAATGAAAAGATTAGGTGGTGGAGTAATAGGTTTTGCAGAAACTGGGGCTAGTTCTGTCACAAAAGGAGAAAATTTAGCTGATACTGCTCGTATGGTTGCAGAATATGCTGATGCATTAGTAATAAGACATAATTTAGAAGGTGCAGCACGCTATGTTTCAGATATAGTAGATGTTCCTATTATTAATGCAGGAGATGGTGCAGGTCAGCATCCTACACAAACTTTGCTGGATCTTTATACTATGAAAAGAGTTTTTGGGAAAATAAAAGGCCTCAATGTAGCTTTAATTGGCGATTTAAAATATGGGAGAACTGTGCACTCTCTTTCTTATGCTTTAGGAATGTTCGGGGCAAAAATGAGTTTTGTTTCTCCACCCGAACTTAAAATGCCACAAGAAACTCTTCATGATTTGAAAGGGGCTAAAGCAGTAACCAGAGAAACAGATAATATTCATGATGTTTTAGATGAAGTAGATGTATTATATGTTACTAGAATACAAAAAGAAAGATTCCCAGATCCAGAAGAGTATTCAAGAATTAAAGGAGCTTATCTTATCAATTCTGAACTTTTAAATGGAAAAGATTTGATTGTAATGCATCCATTGCCCAGGGTTGATGAAATATCACCTGATGTTGATGATACCAAATATGGAAAATATTTTGAACAGGCATTTTATGGCGTTCCAGTGCGTATGGCCATTTTAAATGCCTTAATAAAGTCATTTTAGTTATATAGTTACATAGTATAATCTAAAATAATTTTAATTTTTATTATATTATGTTATGTTATGAGAATTTAAAATAAAATAATAAATTAGATATTATTAAGAAATAAAATATCTACATTCCCCAAATAGCCTCTTCAAGAACTGCAGTATCACATTGAAGATCAATTATATTAGTTCTTCCTTTTGCACGTCCTCTAGAAACTGTATTGGTTGAAATTAGACCTAACATCTCTAATTCATTTATAAAGTCAAAAATTCTTCTGTAAGAAACCGTGTCTCCACGAGCAATGTCTTTATAAACCTCATAAAGTCTCCCAGAAGTTATTTCTTCTTTTCTTTTAGTTAGATAAAGTATTGACTCCAAAACACGTTGTTGCTGACTTGGTAAAGTCATTATGATGTCAGTGACTTTATTATGTTCAATATAATCTTTTGCTTCCCTTACGTACTCACCAAGAACAAGTTCTGAATCTTTTTCATCAGCCAACTCACCAGATGTTCTTAAAAGATCTAAAGCATATCTAGCATCTCCTTCTTCCTTAGCAGCCAGTGCAGCACACAATGGTATTACATCATCTTTAAGTGATTCTCCATTAAAAGACAAATTAGAACGTTCTTCAAGGATATCTACAAGTTGTTGAGCACCATAGGGTGGGAATACAATTTCTCTATCCCTTAAACTACTTCGAACACGAGGTTTTATAAATTTTTTAAAATCAACATAATTACTAATGGATAATATTGCTACATTATCAGTACGAGTAAGTGTGTAAAGAAGTCCATCACCATCGTTTCTAAGAAGAATATCTATTTCATCCAATACAACTAATAAAATCAAGTCTTTACCAAAAGCATTCTTTTTAAATAAATTTCTAAAAGTATTTATAACTTCAGCTTTGGTCCATCCTCTATAAGGAACATCACGCCCCATTTGTTGACATAAACGAGCAATAACTTGATATTCAGTTGTATAATCAGTGCATCGAATGTATTCTGTTTTAATATTAATATCTTGTTCTTTAGCCGCCTCTTTGAGTTGTTTCATTGCAAATTTAGCTACAGCTGTTTTTCCAGTTCCTGTTTTTCCATAAATAGTAATATCTGGAGGAGTAACTTCTTTTAAGGCCTCTATCCAATATTTAGCTATAGATTTTATCTGGTCTTCCCTATGCGGAAGTTTGTCTGGTAAAAATCTGTGATCTAAAAACTTTTTATCTTGAAAAACTGTTTGTTTATCCCCTAACTCATCAAATATATTCATAAAGATCACACATCCGATATAAAATCTTGAGATTTATTTGTTAATACCCCAATTCTAACAAAGACATGTACAAAAAGACATGTATCTCTTAAAAAAATTTAAATGACCATTTTCTAAGGTCTCCTGAATTAAAATACCAATCACTGTTAGAATTAATAATCAATAATTAAATTCTGAATTGAATTAATAGACTTCCTAAATAGAAATTATTTATAACTCATGTGATGGTAAGTTTCAAGTGTAAAAATATTATTTTAACTATCAAATAAAAGTTTTTATTATGAAAGTTTAAAATTGTATGTTTTTGTGTTTTTAAATATATATTTTATCATGAGAGACATCAATTTCAAGTGTAAACAAAAAAAATGTAAACAAAAAAATTCACACAGACATCAATTTCAACTGAAAATTGAATTATATAAATTGAAAAAATAAAAAAATATAAAGGCATTATTAATATAATTGAAAAAATTTAAATAAAATAATTTTTAATATTAATAATAACATTTTATGTTTAATTAATATAATTTAAATTAAAAAATATATAAATTTTCTTTTTTCTTAAAAATATTTAATTTATCAATAAATATTTTATTATTTTGATATTATATATCACTAAAAATCAAATTATTTAAATAGTATTAAAACAAACGTTTCAAGAAATTATAAAATAAATTTAAAAAAATAAATAAAATAAAAAAATTTAACATAAGTTTTAAGTGAAAAAATAAATAAAATCTATTTTAAGATCTAAATTAAATATAATAAATTTAAATTATAATATAATATTCAAATATTTTTTAAAAATAAATTTTTAAATTAAATTATATTTTTAATTTACTATTAAAAAATTAATAATAAATATTTTTTTACAGTTGAAATACATGTCTCACTATTTTTTTTACAAGTATTTTTCATAATTTTACACTTGAAATTCACCTCTCACTTTGATTTTAATTAAAATTATTAGTATTCATTAATTAACATTAAATTTTACACTTGAAATATACCTCTCTTTAAATTTTTATTAGCTTGTTTTAATTTTTACAGTTGAAATATAGGTCTCTCTTGTTAAGGAAATATCAAAATTAATTTTAATTCAATTTAAGAATTTTCAAATGATTTTTTACAGTTGAAATATATGTCTTTGAAAAAAATATAAAAATTTTAATAGGAAAATAATTTGGCCATTTGTAAAAAAGTAATTATAGTGATTTATTTAAGTAAAAAATAAAAAAAAATGAATTATAATTAATATTAAATTTAAAATTATTTTTAGTCAAAAATTAAAATTAATTTAAACAAAAATTTTTAAACGTACATACCATCTGGATGACCAGATTCTTTCTCTACTTCACCAAACTTTTGCTGGATCTTCCATAAGCCCTGAAGTTTAGCTCTAAAAATACTTTTTACACTTGAAATTAATCTATCCTTGGTTAAACCATCTTCATAAATTTCAGAACTTACTACATAACTTTGTAAAACATTTTCAGGATGTTGAATTTGAAAATCAACCATTAAACCATTAAGAGCAAATCTAAATTCCCATATGAATTCTTCTTTTTCATCTGAACTCATTTTTTTTATTAGACTTAAGTGTTCTGGACTTACATTAGTTGCACAGCCAATAACTACCATATCATCTTTCCCTTTTGGCTGAATAACATCAATTACATGACCTTCAGGGTAATTTATAATAAAGTGAAAGTTTGAATTTTCATCAGGAACTTTTTGTCTGAAATAACCTTCATCAGCGAGCCATTTTTGTACTTTATCTTGAATATCTGCCATTTACTCACTTCCTATTTTTATATAATCCTTATTACATTTTATTCATACTACATTTTATATTTTTAACAAGCATAGCATTAATAATTCATGTTTTTATATTGTTTATCATGGATACTTTAATTTTCATGATAATAGCTTTAGCAGTTTTCATAGACCTTTTAATGGGCGAACTCCCTTCAAAAATACATCCTGTAGTGTGGATAGGCCAATCAATTTATTTTTTAAAGCAGTATTTAATTAAAATAAAAAGTAAATGGTCTGGTTTCATATTAACATTTGTATTAACTGTTTTTTTTGCTTTATCAACTATAATAATTCTTTATTATACATCATTTAATTATATAATTTATATTTTGATTTCGGGAATTTTGTTATCTACTACTTTCTCTATAAAAATGCTTATTGAATCTTCAAAAGATGTTGCAACTAATTTATCCTTAAATTCAGAAAAAGCCAGACAAAAAGTTTCTTATCTTGTAAGTCGAGACACTAAAAATTTAGAAGATTCTCAACTGATATCCGCTACAATTGAAAGTTTAACGGAAAATATAACTGATTCTATCACCTCACCTATTTTGTTTGCATTTATATTTGGAGTACCTGGTGCAATGTTTTTCAGAATTGTAAATACTTTAGATGCTATGGTTGGATATAAAAATGAAGAAAATGCACTTATTGGTTGGTTTCCGGCTAAATTAGATGATATTCTTAATTATATTCCAGCAAGAGTCACGGGTTTAATAATTGTCATTGCTGCATTTATTTTAAGAATGAATTGGAGAAATAGTTTCAGAATAATGATGCGAGATGCTAGAAATTCTCCAAGCCCTAATTCTGGTTTTACAATGGCTGCTGCAGCTGGAGCACTGGAAATACAATTAGAAAAACCAAATGTATATTTAATTGGAGATAATAAAAAAAATCTAAACATTGAAACAATTCATGCTGCCATAAAACTTACTAAAATGGCTGTGTTTTTATTTTTAATTATTTCAATAAGTTTTTTTGCTTTAATATATTACCTAATATCAATTTATTTAATTTGTAGTGAAAATAATATACTGTTCAAAATATTTTATTAATACCTTAAAGTAAATTTTAATTTAATTCAAAATGTTTCAATATAGAATTTGAAGGAAAAATAATGAAAATAGCAATATTATCTGTTAGTAAACATGGTAAAGAGCTGGCCAATAAGCTTAAAATAAATCTAGAACAAGATTCTACCATAATCCAGGTTCAAATATTCCATAAGAATGCTAAGAACAATCTAATTAAAGTATTTAATGATTTTGACGCAATTATAGGTGTTATGGCTTTAGGTATCATGGTCAGAATTTCTTGTGGATTAATTTCAAATAAAATTACAGATCCTGCTATCATTGTAATTGATGATTGTGGAAATAATGTTATTAGCCTATTGTCCGGCCATTTAGGCGGTGCCAATAATTTAACTATTAAAATAGCTGATTTAATAGATTCTAATCCAGTTATAACCACTTCAACAGATATTCATGGTTTTGTAGGAATTGATGAAATGGCCCGGAAACTTCACTGGGAAATTATGGATCCTAAATTAATTCTTAATTTTAATTCTTTTATTTTAAAAGGAGAAAAAATTGGCTTATTTTCTAATAAAAATATAGATTATTTGTTATATGATCCAAAAATTAGTAAAACATATCAATATTCATCTGGAATGGATTTAAAAGATAATTTCAATATATCTAATCAAATATCTAATAATTTTCAAGAAAATGATATTTTAGCAGTTAATTGCTCTGAAAAACCATATGATGTGGATTTAAATTCAAATGATTCTAATTTAAAAAACGATTTAAATAAAAGCATTTTAAATGAAGATAAAAATATTAATAACTCTGTTTTTTTGATTTTAAGGCCTAAAAAATTAGTAATCGGTATTGGAAGCCGAAAAGGAGTTTCTAAAGATCAAGTAATAATTTCCATAAAAAAAGCTGCTGAAATATTAAACTTGCCTGTGAATAGATTTGATTTAGTGGCCACGGCTGAAATTAAACAAAATGAAAAAGGAATTTTAGAAGCATCTGATGAGTTAAATATTCCTTTGAAAATTGTTAAAATGGATCAAATAAAAGAATTCGAATCAGAACAGATGCATCCTTCAGAGTTTGTAGAAAATACTTTTGGAGTAAAAGGAGTATGTGAACCTGCAGCTCTTTTAATAGCGGGTAATAATTCCAAATTAATATTTAAAAAGACCTCATTCAATGGTGTTACTATTGCAGTTGCAGTTTCTGATAATTAAATATGGATTTTTAAATTTAAATAAAAATTTAAATATTCCTGAATGGATATTAAAATATATACCAAAACCTTTTTAAATAAAGTAACATAAAGCACATTGAATATAACTATTATCTAAATTTTTTTGGAATTATACTTGGAGGAATTATTATGAGTAAGGATGCATTTAATCGCGTTTCTGATATTTTAAAACATATAACTGAAGATACTAGCGTTCCACGTAATATACGCAGGGCTGCAGAAGAATCAAATGAAATATTGAATAATGAAGGGGAAGACTCTACCGTAAGAGCAAGTACTGTGATTTCAATTCTCGATGAGATTAGTAACGACCCAAATATACCAATTCATGCTAGAACATTAATTTGGGAAATTCTAAGTGAATTAGAATCAATTCGGAACTAAATTATTAAATTTTTATTATTTTAATCTTATTTCATTAATTAAAAAATACAATAACTATTAAATATTATATTAAATTATTTCTAGATTAATTTAATTGTATTAAATATAATAATTACTAATTAATTCTTATTTTTAAATAAATCAACACTGATTTTTGCTTATTTTTAGTTTTTATAAATCAGTTTTTGTAAATTTATTTATTATTTATATTGAGAATATGGGATACAAACTGGGTTTTTGCTATTTCTTCTACAAATTCTGCCAGTGAAGCTGCTTCTTTTACATTAATCCCACTAGCTACTACTCCGTGATTTTTTAATATGATTACATCTTCATCTATCATCTTTTCAGCGGTTTCCTGAGCAAGTTCTGTACTGCCTGGCTTTTTATATTCCAATTCTTCTAAATATGGCTTTTTAATTTTACCAAAACCTTCTAATCTTCTTATTTTTTCATCCGAAAATGAGAAACCAGTTGCATACGGAGAATGGGTGTGCACAATTCCCATAATGTCTGGCCTATTTTTATAAATTTCTAAATGTAATAAAATTTCAGAAGAAGGATTTCCTCGGGATAGAGAATTACCATTTAAATCAACTAAAACCACAGTTTCCTGATTAACATCTGCTAATGAAATGCCAGTGGGTGTTATAGCTACAATATCCATTTTATGGTCTTTAAATCTAGCACTAACGTTTCCTGCCTTACCTGAGACAAGTTTTCTGTTAAAAATATAATTTGAAGCGTCTATTACAGATTCTACCAGATTTTTTCCACTCATTTTAAATATCCCCATATCCTGATTATTAAAACAATATTCTATAAATTTCATTTAAAACTAATAATCTCACACAAAAATTAATTAAAAATATCATTCACTAAATTTTAAAAGCTTGAATTCGCCCCTTTGAATCACTGGAACTTCTCCACAAGTAGGAACTATATTAAGCCGTTTCATGAAATCGGTTTGGGACTGGAATGTTCCGGAGTTTATCATATGAACTCCTTTGTAGTTTTTGTAGGAGTTAATATGGACATGACCAGTATGGAATATATGTGGGATATCTTCCATTACTAAATAATCCTCTATTTCAGAAGCTAACGGAGTTCTTTCACCATATATTGGCGCTAAATGTCTTTTTTCAAGAAGTTCTTTCATAATAATGTCAGATCTCTCTTGACTTAATCCTTTAATACTCATGGTAATGTCAAGAAAACTGTTGCCGTGATAAATAAGAGTTTTTATACCATCAAGACTTACAATGGCCGGGCTACTTACAAATTCAGCATTTTTAAGATTGTAAAGAGCCTTAGCATATTCTTCTGGAACTGCTGGCTGGGGTTCAGCTAATCTTGATGCGTCGTGGTTTCCCGGTGCAAAAATTATTTTTATATCTGACCTGATTTGACCAAATAAGCGGGCTGCTTCTTCATATTGTCGAGTTATGTCTTTTATATTAAGATCATCATCTTGATTTGGGTAAACACCAATTCCATCTACTATATCTCCTGCAACCAAGAGATATTTAACATCTTTAGCTATTTCAATTTGCTCAGGACTTCCAAATTCACAATTAATCCATTTTATAAATTTTTCAAATACATCTTCCAAAAAGTTGAGGCTTCCTATATGAACATCAGATATAAAAACAGCAGAAAAATTCATGGGTTTTTCTTCAATTCTTGGAACTCCCGGATGAATAATTTCTGAAGAAATAAATAAATTTCCTTTTCTAATTCCTATAATGCCAATAACTTCATCCCTAACAATGGTTTCCGACTTTTCAAATAGCTTGTGATTATCATTATGTACTAAAACACTGATTTCACCCGTTTCATCTTCTATTTCCAGTATTTTATGCCCATTTTTAGTAGTTCGGAAATCTTTTACCATTCCAATAATTTTAACTTCATCTTTTGTTTGAAAAATGTCTGTAATTGAGATAGAACCTTTTAATTCCCTTCTTTTTGATAATATGCCTTTAATTTTCTCATATCTACTATTAAAATAAGAAATCATATCCTTAATATCTCCACTGGTGTAAGATTTCTTACTAGTATCTTGAATAATCTCGAAATTAAATTCCACATTACTTGGAATATTTAATGACTGGATATCTGCTTCAGAAACAGATTCAGTAACTAAATCAATTTCCGGTGAATAATTACCTAATGAAGAATATTCTGTGTCAATTTCTGGGTTTTCCAGGTTTTCTATTCTTGATTCCAATTTTAAACTAGAATCGAAGTTTGTGGAGTTAGGTTCCGAACTTGAAATTTTTACTTGGCTTATTATACCTTCTTTTTCTAAAAAACGATCTAACATTTCTCCAGTTAAAATTACAAGATCTCTTTTTTTTATTCCTTTTCCAACTAGATCTGTAATTAATGAAGAAGAAATGTGAACAGGATCGTCTAATAAGTTAATTTTGTCGTAAGCAACTTCATTAACTAAAATTCCGGCATCAGCAAACTTAAGTAGAATATTTTGACTCATAATAATCTTTAAATTAATTTTTAAAATGATAAATAGTTAAATATTTTTAACAATAATATCTTAATTAGTGAACTATAATTTAATGTTAGAAATTCTTATATAAAATACTAGTTACAATCATATAAATAGTAAATCTGAGTAGTAATTTTATAAGATAAATTTATAAATAAATTCTAAACAATTATTCAATAACAATCATTAATTAAATTATTTCAAGCCTCTAAAGAATCCATTTAAAAAATAATTAATCTAAATATTTAATTTAAACGGTTTAAGATGTAAAATACTTATTTAAAGCACATAAAATTATTTATATTAATTTATAATAATCTAAACTCTTCTACATAGCAAAAAGGTGGTTATTTGTCAAGAATTTTGAAATTCATAATTTTTCTAGTATTTTTCATAGTTTTTTTTGAAGTGGGATTAGTTAGCTCATACACTATAGTTACTTCACAACCCCCTGATATTGAAAAGTTAATGAACATGCAAGTTGACAGAATTTCTGCAATTTTTAATGTGGGTGGCGATGTGAATAAAGCATTAACTGGCACTCCGGATATTTTGAATATATCAAATACTAATTTAGTGTCTCAATCACTTCAAATTAAGGCTAAATTAGATGGAGTTGACATAAAAACTCTCAATGCCACAAGTTTTGCTGATCAAAGCAAAAGTCCAGTTCCGGTCAACCTTACTATAATGGGTTATAAAGAAAATAGTACTGGTGGTAACAGTACTGGCGGAGGACAAATTGTAATTACCCCTAGTGCAGATTTCATGATTACAGCCACTGCAAATGCTAATAGTACTAGCAAAGGATTTTTAATAGATTTGAACTCTATTAAGATAGTTTCAATTTCTAGAATGTATACCAATAACTGAATAATTAATTCAGTTTAGAGAAATACGCCAGTTAAAAACCCAATAACAACATTCAGAATCAAAAAAAGAGTGAATTTCATGATTAGTATTATAGGCATAGGACCTTCACCTAAGGATATAACTCTGAGGGCATTGGAATCTATAGAAAAAGCGGAAGTAGTCATTGGATATAAAAAGTACATTGATTCGATTGAAGACTTATTAAATGGAAAAGAAGTTATTAAAAAGGGAATGGGTGATGAAATCGCCCGAGTAGAAATGGCCATTCAAAAGCATCTGGATGGTAAACAAGTAGCATTAATCAGTTCTGGGGATCCTGGAATTTTTGGCATGGCCAATGTTTTCTTTCAATTAGCTGGAAAATATAGTGGTATTCAATTCGAAATCGTTCCTGGGGTTACAGCAGCTAACTATGGTGCTTCTTTATTAGGAGCACCGCTACACGACTTTGCAGTTATTAGCTTGAGTGACATATTAACTCCTTTAAGTGAAATAAAGCGTAAAATTAAGCATGCTGCACTAGGAGGCATGGTTATAGCTTTGTATAACCCTATCAGCAAAACCCGAAAATCACCATTTCGAGAAGCTATTAAAATACTTATGAATACTATAAATCCTGCCACTACGGTTGGATTTGTTAAAAGTAGTTCTCAACCACCTCAAATCACAGTTACAACTCTAGAAAACCTAGAAGAAGATCAAATTGACATGTCAACCATAATAATTATTGGTAATTCTACTACCTATGTAGAAAATGGACAGATGATCACTCCCCGAGGATATGTGGTTAAACAACCAATCCACCCTCTTTCAAAAGAGTTTTATGAGAAATTTCTGAATGGAGAAAATATAGACGGGCATAATAGGTCATGTGAATACTATCCCTGCCATCATCATCCTCAAAACTGCACATTTTGCTACTGTCCTTTCTACCCTTGCGGGGATGCTTCAACAGGAGGCCATTGGATCAAAGACAAGGGTTTATGGAGCTGTCAGGACTGTGAGTGGATTCACCAAGATGCTACAGTTAACTGTATAATGGAAAAACTACCTGAAATCTTAGATGATGTTGAAGACCTTAAAAAGAAGAAAAAAGATCTCTTAAAACTGCGAAGGGAATGTATTTTTAAGACTTCTCAAATATAATAATTAATTAAATAACATTCTTTTTTATTAATTTTTAATAACTGCTAGAATCTTTAATTAGATTCATTATACAAATTTGATGGTATTGGATTTAATCACCTATCCATGTTTTTAAAATAAAACTACATGTCTGTGACTTAAAATATTCTGCTTTTAAATAATTAAAATCAGTATTTTTAGGAACAGCAACTAAATAAACTTTAAAAGAATTAATGGTAGTTTCGGGACCAATTACATGGATCCATAGAGTTACATTCTCTTTTTCCCCCATTAAATTTTTTATTTCATCATTTAATTTTATATTAGTTGATTTAAAAGAGTTATTTAAACTAGAAAGATTATATGCAGTGTCTAAAGTCCAGTAAGAAGATTCTCCAACGATGGGTGATGGATCAGTGAGTAAATAATAATCATTTTTTTTCAAATAATCTGCGCTGGTATTGAAGTGATGGCATTCCCATATTTTAGAGGGGGATGTATTTGTGGGTGAAGCATGGCTTTGACTGTCATTTAATTCTTGATGGGGACAAATATCTGATTGTGAATATTTAAATTTGTTAGATACGTTTTGAGAATTATTTAGTTTGTTTTTATTCCAATCCATAATTATAACAGTGTAATTACTCAAAAAATTGCATTGTACTGTTCGATTGATAACGACTATTTCTGAAGATTTAGATGGTATAGGTTCTTCATGAATGATTATTGGATTTATTCGGGGATCTAGAGGATATATAATAATGTTTGATTTGATATTTTTGGGAAAAATTTTGTTTTCTACCAGTTTATCATAATTTTGAGTGAG
Organism: Methanobacteriaceae archaeon; assembly: GCA_030656015.1. Classification (NCBI taxonomy): domain Archaea; kingdom Methanobacteriati; phylum Methanobacteriota; class Methanobacteria; order Methanobacteriales; family Methanobacteriaceae; species Methanobacteriaceae archaeon. The sequence continues at coordinate 322,873 of JAUSNX010000014.1, read as the reverse complement.
ATTATTTATTTTTTCCCAAGACAATGTATTAGATATGTTCTTAGTAGAATTATTGTAATTTAATGCCAATCCCGGAGATATTCCCTCACAATTAGGAAGTATTTCCCAATTATCTGGAGATCCTGGGGTTTTAATAAGTATGTCTGCAGCTTCCAATGTGCAACGTTCCAGGATCGCTCTGGAATTCTGATCTCCCATAAAACCATTACTATAATCTATGGCATCAGCGGAAATTCCTATTATCACGGTTATCATGATTATTGAAAGCAACAAATCAGTTGAAAATATAAACCCTTTGGAATCATTCAAAATTGATTGGGGATTAAATTTTTTGAACAGGCTTAAAATCTGGAAATACATTATTCTCACATTTTAATTTTTTTATTTTTCATTATTTATTACAAAAATAAAGTCTAAATGGCACCATATTTGGAAGCATGACCATTATCTAAGAATAATAAATAATTTGTTCCATTTTCAATTTTATAAATTATGGCTTTTCCAGGATATGGTTCTCCACCAAAAATAACATGATCTGAGGAACAAGGACCCTCTAAATTAAGGGAACTGCTATTATTATTATTATTATTATTATTCACGGGGGATGGTTGAATAAAAACTTCAAATCCAAAATGAGCACAAAGGCCTTTTCCTTCTAAACGGCAGAGATAACAAGAACCATCACTACTATCGTGATAAAAACCATTTTCCTGACAATTTTTCATGGTATTTTTAGAACCATGACTTAAGTAAGGATCATAGGGACATTTTTTAATTATGAATGGTGAACTTGCATTTTCATATAAACTCGCATTTTTTACGCTATTGTTCGCCAAGTAATTATTTAAACTACTTCCATAACTGGTTCTGGTATTGTTATGAGTTATATATCCATAAGGACGACATTTAACAAAGGGAAGCGGATCAGGTAATCCTTCAATGGAAATCAATTGGGATAAATGTTCTTCATGCTTTAAATTATCTTGAGTTACAATGATTGTAGTGTTGAATTCAATAAAGAAGGAATCTTGTGGTGATGTTTGAACTGAATCCACTTTAAAAGTCACATTAATGCCTTGTTTCATATATTGTGAGCTTAAATTATTAATTTTTATCTGTAACTGATTTTTTATAGATTCTGGGCTGTTTTCAACTGTTTTGTTATTATCAATTATCTCTAATGATATATTTTCCATAGATTGTCTAGCGAGGGTTGGTATATTTCTTTTAAGATCATCTGATGCAAAATTCAAGGTATCTGATTGAATAGACTGGGTAGTAATTTCGTTTTCACCATGAACATAGTTTAATAAGGTTAGAGCAACTAAAATAGCTGGTAAAATCAGTAAAAAAGAAGTTCCTGTCATTACATAACCTTTTTTATCCATGTTTTCACCAGATCGATTTAAATTGTTTATATTTATGTATTAACTTTATATCAATTAATTATTATTATTTATTATATAAAAGTATTACTATTTTAAAGTATGATAAGAAAAGTAATGAATAAGCAAATTTATTTATTTAATAAATAATACTTCAAAAAAACTAAAAATAATAATTGAATGATTATATTAGAATGATAACTAATAATAGTAAGTATTAAAGATTTAAGACTTATAAATAGCACTTAAAATTATTTTTAAGTATTATAAAACGCATTTACTTTTTTCTTCTACCAAAGAATTTAATTATAATGACTTCCAAGATTAAATGAGTAATTTAGAAGTAAAATTTTTTTACTTTATAGTAATATTTGGCCGATTAATACGGCATTTTTTATATAATATAATTCTTAATTAATGAATAACTTGACAACAAAATCTTTAAATTAATGAAATTAAATTATTAAAATAAGAAAGATATTAAGTAATTTTATATTAAAATTTCGATTTTGAAAATATATTAAAATTTTTGAATTTAATTTTTTTATACAAATTAAATCAAATATTAGGCAAAATCAGATTATGGAGGACTAATATGTCAGATACTGTACGAGCATGGCGTCATATTCCACAGCGTTATAATCTAATAGGTTCTAAATGCGCACAATGCGGCACGGTTTTTTTCCCAAGTCGTATCATATGCCCGGAATGTAGGAGAAAAGGGCAACTGGAAGATATACAATTAACCGGAAAAGGTAAAATTTTTACTTACTCCGTCATTACCACACCCACTGATGAATTCAAGGAAATAGCACCTTATGTGGTAGCTATAGTTGAATTAGAAGAAGGAGCAAAAGTCACTACTCAAATAGTGGATTGCAATCCGGAAGATGTTAAAATCGGCGATGAAGTGGAAATGGTATTTAGACGAATCAGAGAAGAAGGCAAGGATGGAGTGATTTCATATGGATTCAAATTCAAGCTCAAAAAGTAAAATTGGTGTATTATTAGTGGGACACGGAAGTAGACTACCCTATGGGGAAGAAGTAATTAATGGGTTGGCGAATATTTATCGGGAACAGGCAGATTATCCGGTGGGTGTTGGATTCATGAATATGAATAAGCCATCCATACCTTCTGCTATAAATGAATTGTCTCAAGCAGGGGTGGAAAAGATTATTGTCACTCCAGTCTTTTTAGCCCATGGTGTACACACTAAACAGGATATTCCACATATATTGGGTCTAGATAATGGCCAAGAAAATGGTCACGGTCATGGACATGATCACAGCCACCAGAATGAAGAAGAAGAGGAAATAAAATTCCAGGGAGAAATTATTTACACCGAACCATTGGGCTCTGACCCTCGTTTGGTTGAAATACTGAAAGATAGGGTTAATAATTCTCTAAACTAAACTCCTTGAATCATTAATTTTTTTCATTTCTTAAAAATTATTTTTTTTAAAGTTAAATTTTATTTTACTTAATATTAATCAAAAATAATAATCAAAAATTATATTTCTAATAGGGGATATAATAGTCATAATGTCCTCTAAAAAACCTTTAATTTCTGATTTAGGTGAAAAAAAGCTGATTGATTTGATCATACAGAAAGCTCGGCTTTGTCAAAAAGACTATTTCTCAACACATCCCCAGATTAGGGACAGCTTAGGAGATGACGCTGCACTAATGGAAGTTAATTCTAAATATCTAGTAAGCACCTCGGATATGCTATTACAGGAATCTCATTTTCCCCCACAAATGACTCATCGCCAAATGGGCTGGAAGATCGTCACGGTGAATGTCAGTGACCTGGCAGCCATGGGGGCCCATCCCAGAGGTATTTTAATATCAATGGGCTTGCCTAGGGACATGACAATGGAACAATTTAATGAACTGGTGGAAGGTATTTTAGATGCCTGTACCTACTATGAAACTCCTTTAATTGGAGGAGACACCAATGAATCTCCTCAAATAGTTTTAAATGGAACTGCACTGGGTGAAGTAAACAATGAAAAGGTTTTAATGAAGAAAACCCCACAGAAAGGAAATTTAATTGCAGTCACCGGGCCATTGGGGCTGGCCGCTGCAGGATTCGAGGTTTTACTCGCTGAGGATAATGATTCTCTCAAAAAAATAGAATTGCTTAAAGGAGAATTTGTGGAAAAAGCTGTAAATCATGCTCTGGAACCCCGGGCCAGAATTAAAGAGGGAATTATAGCATCGGAATCAAAAATAGTAACTGCCTGCACAGATATAACTGATGGCCTCGCCAGTGAACTTTATGAAATGCTAAAACCAGAGAATACTATTGGAATTAGAATATACGAGGATAAAATACCATCTCACTCCTTAGTGGAAGAAGTGGGAAAGATTACTGGAAAAAAACTCCATCAAATGACTTTGTACTATGGGGAAGATTTTGAACTGCTTTTAACTGTAAAAAAAGATGAAATTGGGGTATTAAAGAATCTAATGAATGTTTATGTGATAGGAGAAGTCACTGATTCTGCTCATGTAGAAATAGTAGATAAAGATGGAAAAACAAGTATTTTACCACCTGGAGGCTATCAGCATTTGGGGGGATAAATAATGAAAATTGAAACTTTACTTTATGATAAGTTAGATGAAAATAAGACACAATGTAATGTATGTCAGCGTAAATGCATTATTTCAGATGGAAATTGCGGTTTTTGTTTAACTCGAGAAAATAATAATGGAAATTTATATAATCTTACCTACGGGTCCGTCTCTTCTTCGGGAGTAGATCCCATTGAAAAAAAACCATTATTCCATTTTCTTCCTGGTTCGCAGGTTTATTCTCTGGGAACGGTAGGTTGCAATTTAGGTTGCAAGCACTGTCAAAACTGGAGAATTGCCCGGGCCACGGTGGAAAGTATTTATACTCAGGAAATCTCCCCAGAAACTTCTATAAAACTAGCCCAAGAATATCGGTGCAAATCCATTGCCTGGACCTACAATGAACCAACTATGTGGCTGGAATACACCATAGATTCTGCTAAACTGGCCCAGAAAGAGAATTTAAACACGATTTATGTCACCAATGGATATATGACTCCGGAATCTCTGGAACTTATTGGCCCACATCTTGATGCGGCCAATGTGGATTTAAAGGGTATGTCTGATAAATTCTACCGTGAAATATGTAATGCTCGACTTAATCCAGTACTGGAGAATATTATGTGGATGCATGATAAGGGAATTCATCTGGAAGTTACCAATTTAATAATTCCAGGATATAATGATTCAGAAGAAGATTTAAAATCTTTAATTAAGTTTATGGTCGAAGAAGTAGGTTCAGAGGTTCCTATCCACTTTACCAGATTTTTTCCACACTATAAAATGGAAAATGTGGCCCCTACACCAATTGAAACTCTAATAAAGGCCCGAAAAATAGCCAAGGATGCGGGAATTAAATATGTATATGTGGGCAATGCTCCCGGCCTTGATGGAGAGAATACTTATTGCTATAATTGTGGAAAATTACTGATTGAGAGAAATGGCTATGGATTAGGCCCTATTAGAATTGATGAGAATAAAAAATGTTCTGAATGTGGAGCAAAAATCAACATAAAAATTTAAATTCTAAAATAGAATCTTAATTAAGATATTAATTTTCTAAATATAATAAAAAAAATTGTTTTTAGAAATTTATTTAAAAATAATTTATTTAAAAAATAATATTTGAGTTAATTATTCAGACAAACTAACCCTTTCAAACTTCTCTTTCTTGTCTAAAGGCTTGGTAGCATCTACCCCTACCTTTGTAGTAGTTCCATCGGGTAATGCAGCCGGATCTAAAGAAGAACCACGAGCCTTAGGAACAATAAGAATATCATCATCTCCTTTTACACGAGTGGCCATAGCATATTCCAAATCTTCCGGGTCAAAAATATCAATATCCTCATCAACTACCACTACGTGTTTTAAAGATGGATGGGCGGCTAAAGCAGCCATAATAACATTTTTACCATCGCCTTGTGTCTGTTTTTGAATGGATACTGCTGCATGCAACCAACAGCAACCTCCTTCAGTTAAAACCACATTTTTAACTGTAGGAACAGTATTTTGCACAGCCTGGTAAATTCTTGGCTCTTGAGGAAGGCCTTGTAGTAAGCGGTGCTCAAATCCAGCAGGTAAAATGGCGTGATACATAGCATCATCTTTTATATGCATTTTATCAAGTTCTATAACTGGTTCCTGCCGTATAACATCATAAGTATCTGTTAAATCAACAAATGGTCCTTCATTTGCTCTTTTATTAGCCAAAAGTTTTCCTTCCAATATTATTTCTGCTTCTGGAACTTCTAAATCAGAATTTTCACATTTTACCAGTTTCATATTTCCATTGTGGAAACTGTTGGCCACTTCCATTTCATCAGCAGTAATGGGTATGGATGTAGTAGTGGCCAGTAAAGTCGCTGGATTCATTCCAATGGCAATAGCAATATCCAGATCTTTTCCTAAGGCCTCGGCCCGCTGGTGATAGGTGTATAAATGCCGAGGTACTATTCGAACGGTGAGATGATTATCATCCAGTACCAGCATCCGGTGAATAGAAGCATTTCTAGTTTTACTTTCAGGATCTCGGGCAAAAATAACACCTGCTGTGATATATGGGCCACCATCACGCTGATAATGGGTGATTATAGGTAATTTACTTAAATTGGCCATTGAAGTACTATAATTTTCAGAAATTTTTCCAATATTCTGTACTGCTTTTGGAGTTTCCATTCCCTGAATGATTCTGTGGGTGATTCCTGCTACATCAGTATTTAAAGCCCTAGCAATTTTGTCTCTGGTGTTACAAATACCTGAAATGACCGGAATATCTGATTCTTTCACATTTTCAAGTATAACTGCTTCTTTAGGATGCTCTCTTAATATTTTAGCAGCTTCAAATACGCTAGAAACTTCATTATCTATTCTCACTACTCCAAAATCCTTTTCAATAATTTTTAAAAATTCTTTCATTATATCACCAGAGCTATTAAATTTATAATTTTAATATATTGGATATAATCTCAAATTCTGTTATCATATTATTTAAGAGATTATTTTAAGTAATTAATCATCCAAAGTCAGATGACTTACTTTTTAAGCGTTTAACTCTATTTTCAAGTTTCTGATCCCCTATTCCTAGCATCTCAGCAGCTAAAACTGCAGCATTACCTCCATTTGCCACACCTACCGTACCCACGGGAACACCTGGTGGCATATTTACCATAGATAACAATGCATCTAGTCCACCCATCCTCATAGGACAAGGAACGCCAATAACTGGTTTTTCGCTTAAGGCCACTACTGCCCCAGTAACATGTGCAGAAAGTCCACTTATAGCTATAAATAGTTTAACGTCAGCCATTCTTTCCATATACTCTTCAAATCGACCAGGATATCTTACTGGGGAGATGACGTTCATATCGTAGGATATTCCCATTCTCTCCAAAAACATAGTAGTTTTCTTAGCAATTTTCATGTCGGAATAGCTCCCGGGGATCACTGCAACCATAGGAGTCTCTGAATCAGAATTTTCTGGCGATGAAACTGGAAACAAACCTTTATCAATATCTGGCATTTCAATATTGACTGGGGTGTAATAGTTTCCTTCAATGTTATTTAATAACTGGTACTCATCCCTTTGAACTTTCTCATAGAAACCATGTCTAAGGCCAGAAACTCTCTTTCTAACATCTTTGTCATGAATTCCAATAATTTGGGCTGCTAAAAGAGCCCCATTATCTCCCCTATCAATTCCTACAGTAGCTACTGGCGCTGGAAATGGCATTTGTGATGAGGCAAAAAGGGCATCTAAACCACCTATTTTAACATCAACTGGAACTCCCACCACTGGACGATGAGTATTAGCGGCAATCATCCCTGGAAGGTGGGCCGATAGTCCTGCAATTCCAATAAATACTTCAACACCTCTAAGAGTTGATTCCAGTACAATTTGTTTCACTTTTTCATGGGTACGGTGAGCAGAGGCTATTCTAATGTCATAAGGAATCTCTAACTGCTCTAAAATATCCAGAGCTTTTTCTGCTATTTTAAAATCAGATGCGCTTCCTAGTAATATCATAACTTTAGGTTTCAATTTGTTTCACCTGTTTTTGATTTTTAGATTAATTTATTAGATTTGAAATTTAGCTATGCAATTTATAAATTTTTATAGACTTAATGAAGGAATTAGTCAAATTTTTTGAATTATAGTAGCTAATACTAGCTATTTGCTGATTAGTAAACTATAATATATTATAGTGTAACAAATTATTTAAGTAAGTCGAATAACAATTTAATAATTAAATTCTTATTAAATCATTATAAAAATCAATTGATATATTAAATAAAAAGTGGGTATATTAAATAATTTAAGGCTTCTCTATTAAAAGAATTATAATAAATCTATTATATATTTTCAATATACTGTTTTAAGAATTCTAGTAAATTTAATTCAATAAAATCTATTTAATATCATTTAAAAATATTTTATAGTACTTAAAAGGAATAAATATAAAATAATAAAAATTCTAATAAATTCATCAATAAATATATTAAAATTACTAATTAAAACTACTATCAAAAATCGTGTTAAAAAATACATGCCTTGATTGTAGAGATGAGGTGCAAAATTTGTCCTGCTTGATTCTAATCATCGTTTTCCTATTAGCTGCCATAAAGAATAATGGTAATGGGTCCCACTTGCGAGTTTCTGTGGTAATACCTGCATATAATGAAGAAGAAAATGTGGCGCATGTTGTGAAAACTGCTCTTTCCTGTAAATATGTTCAGGAAGTATTGGTTGTAGATGATGGGTCCTTTGATAATACTTATGAAAAGGCAAAAATAGCAGGGGCCAGTATAATAAGACATACTACCAACCAAGGTAAGGGTGCAGCTCTTAAAACGGGTTTTAAACATTCAAATGGTGATATTGTCGCGTTTATAGATGCAGATTTAGAAAATCTAACCATTAATCAGGTTGATAATATGATCAAACCTATTTTAGATGGAAAAGCAGATATCACCAAAACTAAATTTAAAAGAGAAGGTGGAAGGGTAACGGAATTAACTGCCAAACCTCTTTTGAACTTCTTTTTTCCAGAAGTAAAGTTTGATCAGCCCCTCAGTGGACAATTCGCGGCTAAAAGAACGGCCCTGAATAAAATAAGATTTGAAGAGGACTATGGGGTTGATGTGGGTATTGTACTGGATGCAGATGTTCAGGGTCTTCGCATTAAGGAAGTAGACATAGGAGATATTAAGCACCAGATGTCTAATCTAGCAGACCTGAATGTAGTGGCCAATGAAGTGGTGCGAACTATTGTGGATCGGGCTATGGAATATGGTCGGGTGACCATGATGGATTCCATGGGGAAATACATTCGCATGGGCATATTAGGGCTTTCTTTATCATCTTTAGGTGTTTTTGGAGTATTTTTCATTAGAGTAATTCCAGCTACTATCTGGATAATAATATCTCTAGTGGGCATGGTATTGGCGATATATTACATTTTTAAACTGATTAAAAGGTCTATCCACATGCTGATGCGGCATGAAGGAAGAACTCAGTCACTAAAATCTTTTACATATATGCATTTCCCTATACTGGTGTCAGGAATCATTTTGATTGCCATGCTTTCTACACTTTTAGGGGCAGTGCATGTTGATGACGGTAAAATTTCTATAGAACCAAATTCTGGAAATCTAATTATATGGAAGAATTCTTCTGACAATAGAACATTTGATGTTCGTGGCCCTTATACTGTAGATAGTGCTTTGGAAAATGAAAATATTAGTATAAGGATGTCTAGAGAAGCTATAGCTACTTTAGGTCTTAATTATGGGGATAAACTTTATATTGCTGGACAGGGATATGTTTTGAACCAGCCTCGGCCAGGGGAAGATAATATAATTAGAATACCCTTGCAAGCCCGCCAGAGCTTGTATATTGATGTAGGAGATTCCATACAGGATGGAAATCTGCGTAAAGTTTTTAATAATATTTATGCTCAAAAAAATGTTTCTACTGAGGAATCAACTGCCAATAACATTACTCTCCAAGAAGGAATAATAATTCAAAATAATGAAGCAGTTGGTAGAAAGGTTGATATTTATGTGGATAATGAAAAATTGGCCACTACATCTGGTTTAATGGACAATGGATCTTATAATATTTATATCAATGATTTAAAGGTAAAAACTATTCAATTCACCGATAAACGTAGTTTGAATGAATATTTTGTTCAGTGGGGAACTCATGAGATTAAAATTGAAATCGGAGACTATGCAACCACTGATGTAAAATTTGCAACTGCATCAGTGGGTAAATTTTTAAATTTTAATATAAATGGAACCCTTAACTAAAAATTAAAATTTTCTTTTTTTTCGAATTTTATTATGATGGCTCTTTTTATCATTGATATTTTAAATTAATTTAATTTCAATTTGAAAATAAAAATAAAAATATTAAAAAAATTAATGATAATAAATAGTATCATTAATTATTAATAATAGACTTTCACGGCTTCATCCACATCATCATATAATCCTAATGCCGCAAGTGCACCTATTTTTCCATGTGAACCTGTAACTTCAATTAATTCCACCCCTACCTCTTTGGCAACGGATTCCGCTTCTTCAACAGTTATCATAGATTTTTTAGTTCTTTCAGCATATTCTCTTAGAGCCTTAGGAATTGATATACCTTCTAAAACAGCAATAGATGTTTTTTCGGACAATGTTTTTTCTTTTAAAATTTCCTGAGCTTTTTTAACCAACTTATCTTTTTCGCCAGGTTTTACAGCAAAGGTGAGTGCAATAGAAACGCAATTTTGAGTTTTATGGGGATTGTGAGGATATAATTGTACAATAACATGATCTAAATATTGAAAGCCTTGTTTGGCTAAATCCATAGCCATATTATGGGCCATGGTCCAAGTAGCACCTTCATCTTTAGTATCTGTGTCATCCACACCTAAGACTATTTTTTCAAGTTTAGGGGTTATAACTGCAGCTTTTCCCATTTTTGACCCGCCACCTACATCATATAATTCAACTCTTTTTACTCCCTCGGCCATCCCCCGACACATAGCAGCCCCTACTCCTGCACCAGCTAGTCCCGCATGGACCACACGGACTTCATTTCCTTCTACGGCTACTTCTTCTATTCCTGCAGCATTTATGCTGGCCTTTAATTCCAGAGGTGTTTTCCCTATCTTAGTAATAAAAACGTGTTTATTTCCGTCTCGATAAGATTTTAGGATTAATTCACTGGTTCTTTGATATTGGTGAACTATCCAGTGCGAACCAGATACACAGGGATGATATTCTACGATTTCTACCTGCTCTTGATCAACCATGGTGAGAACTTTTTGATAAGGAGCTATCCAGGGGTCGTTGAATTTTTCTTTTAGATCTTGAGGAGTCAAAATTTCCATTAAAATGCCTCTAAAATTCTTTAAGATATTTTAAAAGTTAATAATTGGACAATAATTTGCCATAATCAACTTTTATTAATTATTCTTATTTAAAAATTTTATATTCATATAATTGAGTTTAATAAATTAATGATTAAAAATTAAAAATCCTAATTAATTCCTATTATTTCCTAAAAATAATCAGAACCATGTTAAATAGGAAATTAAAGTTTAATGTATAATCTCATTTATATAATAAAAATATATAATTTGATTTGAATCAAATTATTTTAAACGGTCACACATCTTAACAACAGCTTCAACAGCTCTTTTACCGTATTCAACTCGTTGATGGGCCTCTATACGTGTCATACCTGGGCCAGAAATTCCTAATGAAACTGGTTTGTCATATTCCAAGGCTAAATCTGCAATCTTCCGGGAAGCATGTTGTACTACGATTTGGTCGTGATCGGTTGATCCCTCAATCACTGCGCCTAAGGTGATTACTGCATCAATATTTTCTTGCTTTAAAAGTTTTTTTATGACCAGAGGCATATCAAAAACTCCCGGAACTGTAATTACTTCAGTTATTTCTGAATCTAAAAACTTCGCATGTTCTTTAGCAAGTTCAAGCATCATGTGAGTTATATCATAATTAAATTCTGCTACTACAGCCCCAATTCTTACATTAACCATTTAATCTACCTCCAAATTAGCGAATATTTATTTTTTTTAAACTGATATTTTAAAGATATTTAAATATATTTTATTTTTTGCTAAAAATTCTTTTTCTAATATTCATAGACTTAATCAGGAATTAAATCCAAAGTAGTGCATAAGCTACAGTACTGAATACCATGATAAATATTATAAAAAGAGCTATTGCCTGAGGTCTTTCCATTTTTTACGCTCCAAATGTTTTTGCAATCTCTCCCACGGTTTTAGCTAGTTTCTGGATTTCTTCTGAGGTATTATAATAATGTACAGACGCACGTACAGTTCCCCCCTGTTCATAGGCGCCAATGTGTTTTATAGCAGGAATTGCGCAGTGATAACCACTTCTTACACATATTCCTCCTATTTCATCCAGAATTTTAGCCACGTCATGGGGATGCATATTATTAATGTTAAAGGATACAATACCATAAATATTTTGGGGATTTCCATAGCAAGTTACATTTTCTATACTGGCTAAGGATGAATAAAGCTCTTGAGTGAGATTTATACTATGTTTTTCTATTTTTCCCATCCCTATTCTATTAATATAGTCAATAGAAGCTCCTAAACCTATAAAACCTGCAATATTTGATGTTCCTCCTTCAAATTTAGCTGGAAATGTTTCTAATTCGAAATCATCTTCTGAAACATCCAGCACTGTTCCACCTCCCAAAGAAGTGGGCTCTAACTCAGAAACTCTTTTCTGGTTGCAGTAGAGAAAACCAGTGCCAACTGGACCTAAAGTACCTTTATGCCCCGGAAAAGCTGCAAAATCTGCATTTATGTCATTAATATCTACGTTCATATGGCCTATGGATTGGGCAGCATCTACTAGATATAATAAATCTTTTTCTCTAGCAATTTTGCCAATTTCATGCACTTCCTGCACAGAACCTATGGCATTGGAAACATGGGTGACTGTAATAATCCTAGTAGTTTCGTCTATTGCTTTTTCAATGGAAGAAGGATTAACTATTCCATTAGAATCTGCTTTGACAATTTTTAAATTAACTCCTTTTTTTCTAAGATTTATCCAGGGTAGAAAATTAGAATGATGCTCTATATTGGGCACAATAATTGAATCTCCTTTTTTAAAGCTTAGGCCATTGGCCACAATATTTATAGCTTCCGTGGTGTTTTTTGTAAAAACAATCTCTTTGGGAGAGGCACTTATGAAACTAGCAACTTTCTGTTTAGCATCTTTCATTTTTTGGGTGGCTTTAATTGATAAAGAGTAAGCTCCCCGCCCGGTATTGGCATTGTAATTATAAAAGTAATCGCACATGGCCTCTACCACTGGTTTGGGTGTAGGGGTTGTGCTAGCGGCATCTAAGTAAATGACTTTTTCTAAAAGAGGAATATCGGCCCTTACTTCACTAGTTTCCATTGTAAACTTCTCCATATTGTGGGAATTAACTAATTATCAATTAATTATAGTTTATAATATAAATAGAATCAATCTAGATTCATTTAATCTACTAATTTAATATTTATACAATTTATTCTTTAATTAATTTCACATTATTATTTTCTTTTCCTTTCTTTATATTCTACTATAATAATTAACTATTGTTATATTTAGGTTTGAAAAAAAATTAGAAAGCAGATATAAAATGATTTTATAAGTTTTCTAATTTGGTTTTAACTTCAGCGGCCATGGCCATGGTAGATGAGTTACCACCTAGATCTTGGGTGACTACTTTTCCTTCTGCCAAGGTTTCAACTATAGCATTTTCCATTTTACGAGCTTCTTCAGTTTCATCCAGATAATCAAGCATCAAAACTGCAGATAACATCATGGCTGCAGGATTAGCAGTTCCTTTTCCAGCATGACGTGGAGCAGAGCCGTGTACTGGTTCAAATAACCCCTGATTGTCTCCAATATTGGCGGAAGGTATTAATCCTAGTCCTCCGACCAGTCCTGCACCTTCATCAGATAAAATATCTCCAAATAGGTTGGTGGTGACTATAACATCAAACATTTCAGGCTTAGTTAGGAAATACATGGCAGTAGCATCCACATAGAAATCATTGGATTCTAATTGTGGAAATTCTTCTGAAACTTTGTAAAAGCTGTCTTTAAATACACCATCTGTCTTTTTTAAGACATTGGCCTTGTGCACAGCAGTTACCCTTTTCCTTCCGGTTTTAACCGCGTATTCAAATCCAAATCTGGAAATTCTCTCAGAAGCCTTACGGGTTATAACTCGCTTGGCAATAGCTCCTTCTTCAGTTTCTTCTTCTAGGCCGATGTACATTCCTTCCGTGTTTTCCCGAACAATTACAAAGTCTAAATTATCAAATAAACTTTTTGTTCCAGGATATGATTTCACGGGCCTTAAATTGACATAGAGATCTAATTCTTGCCTCATTTTAACAATTACGTCTGCAGCGGATTCACCTGCAGCTCCAAATAAACAGGATTGAGAATCTTTTACAATATCAATTGTTTCTGGAGGCAGCGGTATTCCACTCACGGCTTCGTATTCATCACCTGCTTCGGCAAATTCATAATCAAAATCAAGGTCAACAGCTTCTAAAATATGAAGGGCTGCTTCCATTACTTCTTTTCCTATTCCGTCTCCGGGAATAACAGATATTTTGTACATAATAACACCAAGTGTTTAATTTTATTATTTAAAGCTTAAATTAGCATTATTTACTAATTTAATCAATCATAATCAATTTATTATTAATTTTTTAATAAATTTAATTCAATTATTAAATTAAAGAAAAAATGGTTTATTCCATTTGTTCTTTAACATAAGGGATTAAACCACCTTTATCAAGAATTTCTAGCATGAATTCAGGCAATTTTTGGAATTTATATTCTTCTCCAGTTTCTACTTTTCGAATAACTCCTTTGTCCATATCCACTTCGATTTTGTCTCCAGTTTCTAAATGTTTAGATATTCCTGGAGCTTCTAAAAGTGGAATTCCTACATTTATAGAGTTTCTGTAGAAAATTCTGGCAAAGGATTCAGCAATAACTGCTGAAACTCCGGCCCCTTTGAAGGCCAGTGGGGCGTGCTCACGAGATGAACCACATCCAAAATTCTTTCCACCTAATATAAAATCTCCTTCATTAACTTTATTGTGGAAATCAGGGTCTAAACCTTCCATAACATGCTTTGCAAGTTCTTTAGGATCTATAACTACTAAATAACGTCCAGGAATTATGATATCAGTATCAATATCATCTCCGAACTTCCATACGTTTCCTTCCATAATAAACACCGCTATTGTTTTTTTGTTTTATTATTCCTACTTTGCCTTTTTATAGCATCAGAGTTTAATTGAGCTGAATTAATAATAGGATTTTATATTAAAATTTATTAATTAAAATTTAATATTTCTAGGATCAGTAATCTTTCCAGTAATTGCAGAGGCTGCAGCCACAGACGCAGAAGATAAATAAACTTCTCCTTCAGGACTTCCCTGCCGACCTCTGAAATTTCGGTTAGAAGTAGATAAACTGACTTCACCAGGCCCTATAAGCCCTACATGGCCTCCTAAACAAGGACCACAGCAGGGATTGGTCACCAGTGCACCGGCATCTACAAAGGTATTCATAAGTCCTTCATCTAAGGCTTTGGTATAAACTTCTCTGGAAGCAGGTATTACTAGCATTCGAACGCTATCTGACACATGATTTCCTTTTAATATTTTGGCGGCATCCCTTAAATCACTTATACGGCCATTAGTACAGGAACCCAAGAATACTTGGTCTATTTCAATTCCATTTACATCACTAACGGGTTTTACATTATCTACGTGATGAGGACAGGCAATTTGTGGTTCCAGTTCATTCACGTCAATGTGCATGGTTTCTAGAGATGGTGCATCTAAATCAGTTTTCATAACTTCGTAGCTTTTATTAGATCGGGCATTGACATATTGCAGGGTTTTTTCATCAGGTTCCACTAATCCCGTCTTTCCACCCATTTCAATGGCCATGTTACAGAGAACCATTCTATCCGATACATTCATCTCTTTAACAGTATTTCCTGCAAATTCACAGGCCTTGTAAGTGGCCCCATCAGCTCTAATTTGACCGATGATGTTTAATACCACATCTTTGGCAGAAACATAATTTCCGAGAGTTCCTTCTATTTCAAATCGAATGGTTTCTGGAACCTTAAACCATAGCTGGCCAGTGGAAAATACCATAGCCATATCTGTTGACCCTATTCCTGTAGAAAATGCTCCTAGTGCTCCATGAGTACATGTATGGGAATCAGTTCCTACAACTACTTCACCCGGAACTATATGTCCTTTTTCAGGTAGCACTTGATGGCATACTCCTTCCCGAACATCGTAAAAATTTTTTATTTTCTGCTCTTTTACAAACTGGCGCATTACCAAGTGATTATTGGCTGCATCTAGGGAATCTGCGGGGACTTGATGATCGAAGACTATAACTATTTTTTCTGGATCCCACACCTTGGGGGTTCCTATTTTTTCAAAAGACTCTACTGATAATGGTCCAGTGAGGTCGTGTGTCATGGCCACGTCAATGTTGGCCATAACAATTTCTCCAGCTTCTGATTCTTTTTTACCGGCGGATTTGGCCAGTATTTTTTCTGCCATGGTCATGGACATTTTACAATCCTCCTTATTTTCATTTTATTTAATATTCTATTGAATCTATTTTCAAGTGTTGATTTTTTTAAAAATTAGATATAAATTGTTAAAAACATTAAAATCAGGCCATAGTTCCATAATATGGATGGCTATTAATTTACAAAATAATAAAAAAGTTTTTCAAGTGCAAAATACGTAAAACCCTGCTTAAAATTCCGTAATGGACATATTCTATTGAAATAGAATTTAAATTTTGATATAGGGCGTTTTCAGTTTTCATATTAAAAGATTTAAAATATTTTTAAACAGCCTAGCTGTTTGTTAATCTATTATATATTGATAGTATATAAATCTTAAAAAATTTTGCTAATTTTAGAATTATTTCCTTATTTTATTGGGGATCATATCCTTTTTTTAGTTATTTTTAATTAAAAAAAATTAATTATATTTCTATACAATTATTCAATAATAATATCTATCTAGATATCCTATTGATATACATATAAAAAATTTAAAATGAAATCTACGATTAACTTGAATTAATTAATATTTCTTAAATCTATAAAAATTATTAATAAAAATAATAATATTTATATATTTGGTAATACTATTCCTTAATAAGGTGTTACCTAGCTAGTGAAATATATGATTGTGTGCAATAGAAATCATTACTTTTCACAAGCTCTCACTAATATATTATAAAGATAGAAATTGAACATCATTATAAGAGAGGGACCTAAATGAATGAGGAAATAATGCAGGAATATCAGAAAATTGAAGATAAATTATCTGAAACAGAGTTCCTGGAAAAAATGGACGAAATGAAGAAGGACTATGAAGATGTAAGCTTTATGAATGATATTGATATTGCGCGCATGATTGTAGGGCAGTTCATTAGTGAAAAAAATACTCCATTATCCGAAAAAAAAGAACATAGTATGGATAAAATTTCAAAAATGGAGGAAGGGGCAGATAAATTAAAAATTAAAGGTCGAGTAATGAGAGTTTCCAATCCAAAGCCTTTTACCAGTCGTAAAGGAAAAAACGGCAAAGTGGCCAATGTGATTTTGGCTGATGAAACAGAAGAGGTAAGGGTTGTTTTCTGGACTGAAAACATAAAACTCCTTAAAAACATAAAAGAAGGAGATGTAATTGAGATTGATAAGGTGGCAGTAAGAGATGGTTACCAGGGAAGAAAAGAAATTCATCTTCAGCCTAGATCCACTCTGGAAAAAATAGAATCTGAGGATAATTTACCCGATTACAGTGAAAAAATTACTGCTATAGGCTCTATTGAAGAAGATCAGGAAGTAAATGTAATTGCTAGAATAATAAGGCTTCCGGGCATAAGAACCTTTGATAAGGATGGCAAAGAAGGTAAGGTAGCTTCCCTAGAACTTCAGGATGAAACTGGAAAGATTAGTTATACTCTTTGGAACAAGGACACAGATTTAATCGAGGAACTGGGCCTTCAGGAAGGAGATTCTATAAAAATATTGGGTGCTCAAAGCCGTAAGAGAAATGATGAAATTTCTCTAACTCATCCCTGGGTGGGGCGGATAATTAAGGGAGATTATGAAGTTCCTGAAGCTGAAGAAAATGTTTTAAAAATAGGAGACGCCCATGAAGTAAAAGATGTCACGGTTATGGGTCTGGTAACTAAAGTACAGGATGCTATAACATTTGAACGATCAAATGGTAAATCTGGAGCAGTAAAATCAATAGAAATTATTGACGATACTGGATCCATCCGGGTAACTCTTTGGAATGATGATACTAACTTAGAAATTAACAAAGGAGATATAGTAAAAATTACTGGTGGAAACGCCGAATTTGATGAATACTCTCCTTCTGGATATCGTTTGAATACCAATTGGAATACTAGTATTGTTATTAATCCAGAATCTGATGGAAATCTACGGGAAGTTCTTCAAGAATATAAAAAACATTTAGAACCCGTTAAAATCGGAACCATAAGTGAAATGGAAGATGATGGGGAAGAAGTAGATATTGTAGGTCGTGTGGTATCTATTAGTGAAGCTCGAGAATTCCAGAGAGAAGACGGAACTTCAGGATTAGTACGTTCTGCAGATATGGCCGACGAGAGTGGCGCGGTTAAAATTTCATTGTGGGATGAAAAGGCCCATACTAACTTGAAATTAGGGGAAGCTCTCAGAATAGAAAATGCCCGAACCAAGTTAGGACTTTATAGTGTGGATCTCAGCGTGGGAAAAACTGCTAGGGTAATGAATCCTCTGCCTGAAGATTTAGAAGGATTGCCTTCATTGGAAGAATTGGAAGAAATGATTTACACAACTAAAAAAGTTGATGATCTGGAAGAAGACGATCGTAATGTGAGGGTAATTGCTCGGGTTATTGATTTATATGATCCTAATGAGTTCCAACGAAGTGATGGAAGCCCGGGAATTGTCCGGTCCATGGAAATTGCTGATGATACTGGTGCTATTAGGGCATCTCTGTGGGATGAAAAAGCAGAAATTCCAATAACCATTGGGGATGCTATGCGTATAGAAAATCCTAGAGTGACTTTCCGTAATGACAATCTGGAATTGAGTATTGGCAGAAACACCCAAATGGTTAAAGCTAAAGATAAAGACTTAGAGGGCCTGGCCACATTTGAAGAACTGGAAGAGATGATTTATCAGTCCCGAAATATTGAGGATCTGGATGAGGAAGATAGAAACATCAAAGTTTCTGGAGAAATCACAGATGCCTTTGGCGGTCGAGTATTATCTTACAGGTGTCCTAATTGTAATAACCGTTTAGAATCAGTAGAAGAAGAGTATGTTTGTGATTTCTGCGGTGAAACCGCGGAAGAGCCAAAATATCTGCTCATGCTTCCTGCAAGAATTGCTGATGACACTGGAGAAATTAGAGTAACCTTCTTTGGAAAACAGGCTGAAAGGCTGTTGGGCATGACCACTCCAGAAGTTGCAGATATAATTGCCAAAAGTGCAGATGAAGGTGCTTTAGAAGACAAAGTAGAAGATTTAAATGGATTGCATATAACGGTTATTGGTGATGCTAAATTTGATGAATATAATGAAGAAATACGCTTAAATCCTAAAAAAATCCTCGAATTTGAATTATAAGTTATAATCATAGAATTATGATTTAACTTAATTTTTAAATTCAATATAAATTCATTAACATAAATTTCATAAACTAACAAAAAATTCAATAAATTAAGATTTAAGGGAGATTAAACATGGTAGAATTAGAAGATTTGCCTAATGTAGGCGAAAAAACTGCCCAAAAACTTCGAGACGCTGGATTCGCGGACATGATGCGACTTGCAACAGCTACAGCTAAAGAATTATCTGTTAAAGCAGAAATTGGTGAAGGTGTTGCTGAGAAAGTAATTGAAGCAGCCAGAAAATCAGAACAAATTGATTTTGAAACAGCTTTAGACGTAATGGAAAGGCGAAAAGAAATTGGTCGTATAAACACGGGAAGTGAAGGATTAAACGAGCTAATAGGTGGTGGAATAGAAACTCAGGCCATCACTGAAGTTTTCGGTGAATTCGGATCTGGTAAAAGTCAAATTTCGCATGAATTAGCTGTTACAATTCAATTACCTCCAGAACAGGGAGGTTTAGATGCGGAATGTGTCTTTATAGATACTGAAAATACTTTTCGTCCAGAAAGAATCGAGCAAATTGCAGCTGGTTTTGAACTGGATATGGAGGAAGTTTTACAAAAAATCCACATTGCGCGTGCATTTAACTCCAGTCACCAGATATTAATGGCTGAAAAAGTTAATGAATTAATTCAAAGTGGAACCAATATCCGTCTGGTTATAGTGGACTCCTTAACTGCTCACTTTCGGGCTGAATATGTTGGAAGGGAAGCTCTAGCATCCAGACAGCAGAAACTGAACCAGCATTTGCACACACTGCAAAATCTTGCTAACACCTATAACACTGCAGTTTTTGTAACTAATCAGGTTCAAGCCAGGCCAGATGCTTTCTTTGGAAGCCCTACTAAAGCTATTGGTGGTCACGTATTAGGTCACGCAGCTACTTATCGAGTATGGTTGAAGAAAGGATTAGCTGGTAAGAGAATTGCTCGTTTGGTGGACAGTCCTCACTTACCTGAAGGTGAAAGTGTCTTTAAGATCACTACGGAAGGTATTGTGGATTAATTCTACAATTTCATTTTTTTTTATAAGAATTTAAATTAATATCCTTAAATCAATTGTAATCCGATTTTATTGTTTTTAATACGTATTTTCAGGCTTTAGTATCATAATTTTGATTTTTCTTGTTTTTTTGATTTAATTTACATGTTGAATTAATCATTAATTAAATTAGATTTTCAAAAAAAGAATTAATATTGATGAAATTCGCAAATTAAATTAATTGCTTTTAATGTTATTCTATATTAAGTGAGTAAAATGGATTTCAAATTAATAGAAACAATTCTGGCCATAATTATAATGATATTTTTAGGATATGGTATGCGAAGGTCAGGATTATTAAAATATGGTGATGCTAAATTTCTAATTCCTTCTTTAATGCACATACTACTAATATGTATTTTAATAGGCATATTTTCTGGCTTAATAGCCTATTTATGGGGTAAAATGAAAGGATACTCCAAACCCGCTGGAGTATAATGCTGCCGGTTATAATGTTAAATTCTGGGTTTTTAGGATATCCCATAGCTCTTGGTGTTTTTAAAGTTAATGGTCTGGTAAGGCCCATATTTTATGATTTAGGATCTATTTTGGTTTTTATTGGCTTGGGAATAATCCTTTTAGCTAGTTTTGGGGGAAGTAAGAGAGATGTTTTAATGAGGGCTCTGCTATTTCCACCATTATACGGCATAATTTTAGGGCTTATGGTCAATTATTTCAATTTCCCTATTGGTTTTGTGCTTTCTGATGTCCTTACTTTTTTATCAGGAGCAGCTATACCACTTATAATGATATCTTTAGGTCTTTCTATAGATTGAAAGGAATTAAAGAACATTTAACTGACGCGGCATTTGTAAGTGTAGTAAGACTGCTAATTTCACCTGCTTTAACCGTTTTAATTGTATCTATTTCTGGTTTAACCGGCTTAGAACGGACAGTAACTATCATAGAGGCAGTTATGCCTTCGGCTATGCTCAGTGTGGTACTGGCTATTACTTATGATTTGGACATAAAACTTACCGCATCATGTGTATTCTTCAGTACAATTCTGAGTTTAATCAGCTTAACTTTGATATTAAGTATTTTATAACTTTAATAATCATTCATTAATCCTAAATGGACCATAATAAATTAAAAAAGCTTATAAAGCCGCCTCTTATGTTATAGTATATAAACTTTACTCAAAATTATGGATAGAAAGCTTTTTATGTGTTAGTGATACACCTAAATTCACCTAAATTATTCAATATTAGACATAAGATTCAACTTGTACAAGGTGATCTAATGGTAGAAGAAAAAAAAGACCAAACTAAGGAAGAACCAAAGGTTGGTGTTTACGTATGTCACTGTGGTATAAACATCGGTGGTGTGGTGGATATACCAGCAGTTGCAGAATACGCTAAGACCTTACCTAATGTAGTTCTCGCTAACGACTATAAATATTATTGTTCTGATCCAGGACAATTAGAGATTCAAAGGGACATTAAAGAACTAGGATTAAACCGAGTAGTTATGGCTGCTTGTTCTCCAAGGCTCCACGAACCTACATTCAGAAGAGCTGTGGAAGAAGCTGGATTAAATCCGTACTTGTTTGAGTTTGCAAACTTACGTGAGCACGACTCCTGGGTACACCAAAGTGAACCAGAAGCTGCTACTCAAAAAGCTAAAGATTTAGTTCGAATGGCTGTAGCAAAAGCTCGATTATTAGAACCTCTAGAAGCTTCTATAGTGGATGTAAATAACAAAGCTATGGTTATTGGTGGAGGAGTAGCTGGTATTCAAGCTGCACTCGATTTAGCTGATATGGGATTCAAAACCTACATGGTAGAAAAACAACCTACCATTGGTGGAAGAATGGGTCAACTGGATAAGACCTTCCCAACTCTCGATTGTTCCATGTGTATCCTCGCTCCAAAAATGGTGGACGTAGGTAAGCACGAAAACATCGAACTCATGACTTATGCAGAAGTTAAAGAAGTACACGGTTACATCGGTAACTTCACTGTAAAAGTAGAGAAAAAACCAAGATTCATAGACGAAGAACTATGTGTTGGATGCGGTTCTTGTGTAGAAGTATGCCCTATCGAAATGCCTAACTACTTTGATGAAGGTATCGGTATGGTTAAAGCAGCATACATTCCATTCCCACAAGCTGTACCACTATGTGCAACCATAGATAAAGACTACTGTATCGAATGTAAACTCTGTGATCAGATCTGTGAACGGGGAGCCGTTAAACACGATCAAGAACCAGAAGAAATTGAACTCGATCTTGGTACTATTATCGTAGCAACTGGTTACGACCCATACGACCCAACTGAAAAGTTAGAATATGGTTACGGTAGCCACGCTAACGTGATTACTGGTATGGAACTAGAAAGACAGATCAATGCATCCGGACCTACTGAAGGAAAAGTTATCAAACCTTCCGACGGTGAAAAACCAAAACGTGTGGCATTTATCCACTGTGTTGGTTCCCGGGATGAGAAGATCGGTAAACCTTACTGTTCCCGTGTGTGCTGTATGTACGCCATGAAGAACGCTCAGTTAATTAAGGATAAAATGCCTGACACTGAAATAGTTCTCTA